>CBFHGY010000018.1:0-31670 GCA_965655465.1 Bacteroidia bacterium
TGTAACATTGGTTTTACCGGAGAAATTACTCGCGGTGGCGTATTCCCAGCGCACTACGTTGCCTGTATTTCCTGACAGGGTAATGGTGGCAGAGGTGTTATAGCAAATGTCTTGGTCGCCGCTGGTAGTTCCTCCCACAGAAGCAGGAGAGACCAATTGGGCAACGATGGTGGATGTATCTGCAATGGTACACCCACTAGCATTTGGGTCGGAAACTTTACAAAAATAATAGGTCGTACCCGCAGACGTAGATGGCGGGGTATAGGAATTGCTGGTAGCTCCAGTGATGAGCGTTGCACCAGTAGTGCTGTTGCTGGTGTTAGAGTACCACTGATAAGTAGGGGCATTTCCGATAGCGGTAACAGAAAGTGCCGTTGGGGTTGTATTGATACAAGTAGGAGCTGAAACCGGATCTACCGTGATGCGCACGTTCAAGTATGCTGGGTCGGAGAGTACGGACCCGAAATTATTGGTGATCTCACACACGTATTCACCGAAGTCTGCAGCGGTAATGGGCGAAACCGTATAAGAACTGCCGGTTGCACCTGAAATATTGTTGCCGTTTTTCTTCCATTGATAGGTAATGGTTCCACCGGCGGTTCCCACAGAAGAAGGGTTGCTGGCGGAAACCGAAAAGGTTGCAGAGGTACCAGAACCGGCACAAGTGGTCGTACTGGTGGGTTGTGCAGTAACCGCTGCAGTAGGTACGATAAAGGTATTGGCATTATAGGCTACGAAGGCGTAGTCGGCATTTCCACCTGGAGTGAATTTTAATTTCGTAATATTTGAATAATTGCTACTGGTGATCCCAAAATCGGATAATTTATACGCAAAAAGTCGTATTGGGCGGGTATCTGGAATTAATGAGTTGAATCGGGTACTGGTAATAGCATCGTTATTCGATATTGAAGTGCCCTTAGAATCCATCTCCCATAAGTCTAATTTATAAGTGCCCAATAGGGGTAAGTCAGAAGCAATTGCACTGATTTGATTACCAACTCGAGCTCCATTGGCATCAACAAACTCAAATTTATCAAAACTGTTGTTACTGGGATCTGCAACTTGAGTGATCAAAATATCTGGTTCTGAATCTGATATTTTATTGACATCAATATCTGTAACAGTGAACTCAATATTTGCATCGAAATTTGCAATGCCCGTGCCAATATCGAGTCCTCGCTTCCCATCAATCAGTACATCCTTGATTTTCTTATTTGGATTGATAGCGCTGCTCAAAGTACCATCATTTGCGGCTGCCCAAAGCAGTATGGCATCGGTTCCTGAGCCTGTTATGTTGTTGACAGGGAATGCATTCCATTCAGCAGTTGAGTAAGTAACAGAGTTGTTTGTTAAGGTAGTATCTGAAACACCCGTTGAGTAGGTGGTTGTGCCATATTTGAATGCAAGTAGATTATGTGACAGGTCAGGAAAAATTGTATTTACAGATGATTTACCAGACGACCAATAACCACCGAAATCCGTATGAAATTGATTGACTTCCACGAGAAAAATAAATCCAGAAATTGAAACATCTGTTTGACCTGTTTTACTTACTGTGATGTCTCCAGAAATTGCACTTGCAGGCACTACAGCAACGATGCGACTGTTTGTGATACTGGAAATAGTAGCCACAACTCCACCAAATTTAACGGTGATCAAACTTGAATTTGTTCCAAAATTACTCCCATTGATCTCAACATTTTTACCACTTAATTGGCTTGTAGGAGTAAAATATGAAATGCTGTGTTGCTGCCCCCAAATTGGCCGAAAACCCAACAGGAAGAATGTAAGAATTGTAATTTTTATATGGGTGTTGCGGAGGAAAGTCGTCATTTAAAAATTGTAGTGTTTAAAGTAAACCTTACAAATCTAAAAATATTAGCTTAAAATCTGAGTGTGAAATAGACATTTACCCCTTTTGACTATTCTAAGGTACAGATTGTGACACTAAAAGATGTTTTATTTTGCGAATAATGCAAAACTTTTCCTTGAAATCCGTGCAGATGCAAATTAGGGTGCTTCTAAATCCTCCACTTTTGTGAGCATCAATATATCTATGGAGTTTTGAAAATCAGGATCCACATTGATACCAATGCACCGTGCTTTTTGTTCAATATATCGCTTAAAGAGCATGGGTGTTTTGGCTCCATTGGGTTCAATACATTCAATGATTTTATCCATCCTTTTGATGTCTTGAGATTGCGACAATTCAACCCACCGACTAATTAATGGGTTACTGCGTAATTTTAGTTCATGGAAAGGACTGAAATATTTGCGAATTTCTGGATCTGAAAAATGCCTCCATAAAAATTCGGTTATCAGTAGTTTTGATTCGTATTGATAGGAATTTGGAAGGCTCGTTTGTCCGATAATATACTTAATTTCTGGCCTTGATTTTACAACGGACAGGATTCCTTGCCACAATAAAAACAAGGGAAAAGGCTTTTGTTGGTATTGGGGAATTACAAAAGCCCGACCCATTAATAGCGATTGGGCTAATATATTTTCTGTTTGAGGATTTCTTTTATAAAAATCATATAAAAGGGATTGATAATTGTTGTGGGAATGAAGTTCGGGACCCATGCCCAAGCGATAGGCACCTGCAATGCATTCAGAGTCTGAATCCCATAAAATCAAATGGTAAAAATCAAGGTCAAAACCATCTAGATCTCGCGATTTGCCCGTTCCTTCGCCTACTTGACGGAAGGTAATTTCGCGTAATCGGCCAATTTCATTCAATAATGAGGGACTTTGTCCTGGAGGCGATAGGTAAATTTTATTCGCACCTTTGCTAGCAATTTCGGGTTCAAGTTGTGAAATTTCTTGACGTAATAAATCGATTTGAATGGGTTCATCAATGGGTTTTAACTTTTTTCTTAAAAAGGATTCTTTCGACTTAGCCCATTGGAACTTAGGCTTTTTTCTGCTCATTAGTCTGATCTTCAACTCCAGATCCAAAAAACTATTGGATTCTGTAGCTTTGAACGGTTTTCCTATGACCGATTCAATAGGTCGAAGCCTGCGTTTTAGGCTTTCTCTTGGCAATAAATGGGCCTTTATTTTGGGATTTATTTTACTTAACTGGTAAAAAAGCGCGCTGTTACGTCCTCTAATTCCCCAAGGAATAATATACCCTGAATATGCTTCAATTATGGCACGCGCAGTTTCATCCCAAAAGGAAATTTTATCGCTTCTGTATAAACGCTTATTCATTAAAACCTCAGAATTAGAAAATAAGACAATGCAATGTCCCTCATTTAGGTAATCCAGAGCAGATTTTAAAGCAGCTTTATTGAATTCTTTAGCCGCCAAATTTTGATCGTTTTGGATGCCTATGGTGTATGGTATTAAGGGTTCTTGCGTGTATGTGTCGATATCTGTAATCAATTTTACATCTTTCCTTTTTTGTAAAATACTTTCTAAAATGAGCAAACCATCAGGAATACCCGTAGGATGGTTGGCCAATACTAAAAGTGCTTTTTCGCTTGGAATTCTTTGAATATGTGCTTCGCTAATGCGATGTTTTATATGCGAATATTTGCGATAGGTAGTTAAAAATTCATTGATATCGACGGTTTTCCATGATTGATACACCTTTTGGGCCTTATAGGATCCCGATATTCTTTTGATCATGGTATTCGATGCATTTTGCCAAATTTCAGTACGTTTATTTGGAGCCTTTTTGAAACGATATTTCGCAAAAATTTGGGAGGGGAGTGCCATGTTCAGAATGTTTTAAATGGAATTTTAAATCTACAACGCACATTTGGCTTATGTGTGAATTTTGTATTTCTTTTATGTTAATATTCAGGAAAGTTCCGATAAAAATTCAGTACCAACTCATTCGATTTTCTCATGATCGGACAATTTGAAATAATCTCTGAATTCAAAATCTATATATCCACTATTTTGTTACATAGTAGAGAATGGAAGATGCCTTTCAAATACTCTGGTTTAAAAGAGACTTGCGGGTTCACGATCATGAAGCTTTACGCTATGCAAGTGAGCAAAATATGCCCGTTGTGTTTATTTATATTCATGAACCCGAAGTGTTTCAATCCACACACTACAGTCCCCGGCACGAACGATTTATTTGGGAATCCATAGTAGAATTAAAAGCATTTTTTAATGATAAAAATCTTCCCTTTTTCGCTGTTGAAATGTCGGCAATATCGCTTTTTGAAAGGTTGATTTCTTATGGACTGAAAAAGGTAAGCAGTATTCAGGAAATTGGACTTGAAATTACCTATCAACGCGATAGGACGCTCTCGGAATTATTTAACAAACAAGATGTTGAATGGCGGGAAATTCCGTATTCTGGGATTCGAAGAGGCTTGAAATCTCGAAAAAATTTCAATGAATATTGGTACGATTATATGTCAGATGCAATTCCAGAAATATCTTGGGAATCCTTTGTAAAACCGGGAAAAGGGCTATTAGATACTCTCGGTGAATTGCCCCAAATGCAAGAAAAAGATAAAGTACCTGGAATTGTCCAAGAAGGCGGAATGCATAAAGGGTGGCAATATTTGCGAAGCTTCACCCAAACCCGAGTATCACATTATATGCAGCATATCTCTAAGCCGGAAGAATCGCGACGCAGTTGCAGTCGAATCAGTCCATATCTCGCTTGGGGGAATTTAAGCCTGCGGCAAGTATTTCAATTCCAATATTTGGAGGGGCAAAATAGTGCATACAAGCGCAACTTAAGGCAGTTTGCTTCACGACTGCGATGGCGAGAACACTTTATGCAAAAGTTTGAAAGCGAATGCGAAATGGAATTTGTTAGTGTAAACAGAGGCTATACAGATTTGGAGTTTCAAACGGGAATTGAAGCGTATCAACGTTGGAAGTCCGGTCATACAGGATTCCCATTAGTTGATGCATGTATGCGCTGTTTGATTCAAACGGGCTATATCAACTTTAGAATGCGCGCAATGTTGGTGAGCTTTTTATGCCATCACTTGAATCAAAGCTGGGAGCGCGCCGCTAATTATTTGTCCGGATTATTTCTAGACTTTGAACCCGGAATTCATTTCCCCCAGATACAAATGCAGGCGGGATTAACGGGAATCAATGTAGTTCGTATATACAATCCAACCAAACAAGCACAAGATCATGACCCTCAAGGGTTATTCATTAAAAAGTGGGTCCCTGAATTACAGGTTTTACAAGGTGCATTCGTACACGAACCTTGGTTACAAACGGAAATGGAGCAACAATTGAGTGGTGTTATCATTGGGGAAACGTATCCAGCGCCTATAGTTGATTTAAAAACGAGCCATAAAGAAGCCAGAGATCGATTGTATGGAGTGCGAAAATCGCAAAAAATCAAAAATGAATCTTTGCGAATTTTGCAAAAGCATACATTGCCAAAACGTAAACCTTGATGAGGTATAATTCATCTAAATATATGCTTATTATTGGTTAAGCATTAAAATTTTGATTAAATTGCAAACATATTTTATTATGAAAAGATTGATACCAATTATTAGCCTAATTTTTTATTGTTTTAACTTGAATGCACAGACAGCACGCGAAGTAGGTGTTGAAATTCGTGCCTCATTAAACGCTGATAATTACTTGCGCTTAACCTGGTTGCAGCAAAGTGGCGCGACTCGGTATCAAGTGTATACAAAAACCTCAGACAATAAAGGTTGGGACCGAATTGCGGATTTACAAGGGTCCGATACATCGTATATTGATAGTGCCTATAAATTAGGAACACGCAAGGAATACCGAGTAGCAAGAACTTCCAGCAACTACATTGGATTTGACGGAAACGGATATATAGTTGCAGGTTTTAATGTGCCTGCAACCACTGAATTAGGAGATGTGATTCTCCTAATTGAAAATACGTACAAAACTACAGCCCACAATGAAATTACTACTTATATCGAACAGCTAGAAAATGAAGGATACCGAGTGGATGCCATTTATGCATCGCCTAATGATAAAGTGAGCGATTTAAAAGATACCATCAAGCAACATTATCAGAATCTAGGAAAATCAAAATCTACGATGATTTTTCTTTTGGGGAATATACCGGTGCCTTATTCTGGGAATTACCGCCCCGACGGTCATACCGAACATACAGGAGCATGGCCCGCGGATTTATATTACGGAGCTTTTGATATTACTTGGACCGATCAAACGGTAAATAATACACAAGCACAATCTCCACGAAATCGAAATATTCCAAACGACGGAAAATTTGATGTGAGCCGTTACAACTCAAATAGTCAGTCTTTTACGCAATATGTAAATGTGCCTGTAGGGCGCGTTGATTTAAGTGAAATGCCATCGTTTGGAGCAGACACCATGCTCATCAAACGCTATCTTGAAAAGGCTATGGCTTTCAGAACGGGTTTACGTAAAGTAAAAAACCAATCCTTAGTAGACGATAATTTCGGATATTTTGGCAGCGAGGCCTTTGCTTCTGGCGGCTTTCGTAATGCATCAACCTTTTCGGCTTGGAATATATCAACTTCCGATTATCGCACCGAAATGTCGAAAGAGTCCTATTTGTTGAGTTATGGTTGTGGTCCGGGTTCCTACACCAGTTGCTCTGGAGTCAGTTCTACCTCTGCTTTTGTAAGCGATAGTTTATTAAATCCATTTACCATGACCTTTGGAAGTTATTATGGCGATTGGGATAATTCCGATAACTTTTTAAGAGCGCCCCTGGCATCTAAGGGCTGGGGACTTTCATCGGTTTGGTCTGGACGTCCCTATTGGATGATGCATCCCTGCGCGCATGGCGCACCTTTAGCAGACGCGGCCTTGTCAACTTTTAATACATGGAATGTGTACAACGCCGCTGGCTTTATGGGCGGTGTGCATGTTGCACTTATGGGAGATCCTAGTTTGCGAATGTTTGTGGTAGATAATGTGCATGAATTAGATATCATCCAGAAGTGTAAAGACCTCTACATACATACGGGTGATGTTGCAGATTTAACCGATTCTATTTTGGTGGAAATTTGGCAGAACGGAACTTGGAAATCCTTAAACACCGCTGCTGGAAGCGATACCCTAATCCCAATAAACGTATCACATGGAGTACATACGTTGTCGGTTCGGTATTTGAAATTATTAAAATCTGCTTCCGGTTCTTGGTGGCAATACGGAGCTCGCCGAATAGTTGAGTTTAACATGGATACTACCGCGCCAAATAGTCCCATCTTAGGTAATGTTGCGAACTTTTATTGCAGTGATTCTGCCTATATTTTTATCAATGATGGAAGTTTCCCTGCGAATACAAAATCGGTTTGGACTTGGAATGGAACCGATATTGAAGCTTCCAAAGGAGACACTCTGAAAATCAATAATTTAAGCAAATTAAATTGGTTGTATTTGAGCCGTACAGCTGAAAATGGGTGCGGCTTTTCAGATTCGATAAAGATTGTTGTACAGGAACTCAATGTGGGTCTTAAGAATACGCTACAATCGCATTATTGCATTCAAAGTCCGTATTTACTAGAAGAAATAGGCTCTGTAGATACCGGTATTCAAACAATTTGGAATTGGCAAGGTATGTCCTACAATAGAGGAAATTCCGATACCTTTACTATGACTTCTCAAACTACTGGGCGTTTTTGGTTAGGCATTGAAAAGCAATCCAATTTTGGTTGTTTATTTTTCGACTCGGTTCAAATTGAATTCAGCAAGCCGGAGAAGCCCATGATTGACGTACTAGAGAATGCCGGTAGAATAGGGGATACCGTTCGCTTAAGCACTCAGAATGTCGCGTCTCAGTATCAGTGGAATGAGCAAGCTTCAAAACCCAGCGGCCAATTTAGTTTTGTTGCCGATAGCGACTCCAAAATCGTAAGTCTGCGCCTAATTGATTCAATGGGATGTGTTTCTGACTCAACCCAAAAAGAGTTTCAATTTGTAGTGAATGCACCATCTTCTATATCCAAAGCATCTATAAAAATATATCCGAATCCACTTGAAAATCGCTTGTGGTTTTCTATTCCAGAAGGTGATTTACCTTGGAAATTGGAAATCTTAGATGCAAAAGGGACTATTGTAATTTCAGACACGTTAAATACCGGCCTTTCTTTCCGAAATATTGAAGGTCTTTCAAGCGGCGTTTATGTGGTTTGTTTGAAACAGGGGCCTTTGGTGCATCGGTATAAAACCGTGAAATAGAAATTTGTATGCTCAAACGCCTGTCTTTTATACTCATTTTTCTTACGATATTCTTAACCGCTGAGGCGCAAAAACGGGTGCAAAACGCCCTGGTTTTTGATGGGTTTGACGACATTGTTCGTTGTAAATCACAAAGTAGTACGGATTTTTCTAATTCGGCATTCAGTGCTGAAGCTTGGATAAAGCCTTCTATGTTTCAAAGTGAACCCAAATTAGGAACCATAGTAGCTCGTCACGATGAACCTTCGAATAGAGGGTTTTCTCTAGCAGCGGGAGGGGATGGTCAAGTTTATTTTGGAGTGTTTGATGATTCTAGTGCGGAAATTACTACGGCTGCGAATACAGTTAGTTTAACTACCTGGACTCATGTTGCAGCAACTTTTGATGGATATCTGTTGAAGGTCTATATAAATGGTATTTTAAAAGATTCACTTAGAGATTCTACAGCGGTTGGAAAGCCGGGAAGTATTCCATTAACCATCGGTAACCAACATGCGATGAACCGACCCTGGTGGGGTGGGATCGATGAGGTACGTTTGTGGTCCAGAGCTTTGTCTGCAAATGAAATTTTGAATAATTACAGATTTTCGTATTGCGGCTTTTCATCTGATTTAAAGGCGTATTTTAAGTTTAATAAAGGTAGAGCAGGAAGTAAAAATTCAATTTATACGCGTATTCCCGATTGGTCTGGGTATAACAATGAAGGGACCTTGTATAATTTTAGTTTAGATGGGTTGCTTTCCAATTATGTGAATGGAATAATTCCCTTGCAAGATGAGATTTATACAGTGGATACGGTACATGCATGTGATCGTTATCCTGCACCATCCAGAACCAATACATGGTTTCAATCGGGTACCTATATAGACACGGTATATTCTAAGCGCGGTTGCGATTCCGCCCTTAAAATTGTGCTTTTTATCAAGAATTCTTCTCGAGATACCCTGTATATACGCAGCTGTGGGAACTATACCTTTCCAAGTGGTATACAAATAGGTACGCAATCGGGCATCTACACCGATATTATCCAGAATACAGCAGGATGTGATTCCATCCTTACCATATTTTTGAAATTGGGTCCGGATTCTACTTTTTTAGATACTTCTGTTTGTCATTCCTTTATATTGCCTCATAGTAAACGTGTTTGTTTTAAATCAGGGGTGTATATGGATACCTTAAAAAACAGAATGGGTTGCGACAGTCTGTTGTTTTTTCGGGTGGAAATTAAACCCACTTCCGCAGTTGAAATACCTTTAAATATTTGCAAGTCGGTGCAATTACCGGGTAGCGGTAAATATGTTTATGAGCCAGGAAATTATGTGGATACGTTCATTAATGCCCGAGGTTGCGATAGCCTATTGCAATACAAGGTAAAATCTTTGGTAACGCGTTCTTATTTTCAAGATTATGCCTGCGGTTCTTACACCAGTGCTTCCGGAAAATACCATTGGCGTACTTCCGGTATTTGGTATGATACCGTTGCGAATTACCGCAATTGCGACAGCATTATAGAAGTTAAACTTGAGGTAAGTCCGATTACTGATACCGTTTTATTTGTGCAGGCTTGCAGACGATATCGGGTACCTTCAAGAAGGTATTTTATTTATAATTCGGGTACCTATTTTGATACCATAATGAACAGTTTTGGTTGCGATAGTGTGATTCGAATAGAGGCCAATATTATAAAATTTGATAATACCCTGCGGGTTTCTGGGGATTCCTTATTTGCTGAATTTGGGCATAACCAATACCAATGGTTGCGATGCGATTTGGATTTTCAGGTAGTAGATGGGGCAAATACACCCAAAATAAAAATCCCTGTTCCTGGAGATTATGCCGTGCGTATGGAACGAGACGGTTGTGCCGATACCAGCGAATGCATCAATGTCGTTCAAAACGGGGCTTCCGTTTTTCAAAATGTGCGCTTCAATGTCTATCCCAACCCTAACGGTGGACGCGTATTTGTAGAAGGCGATAATTTAGATGCCAGCATTGTCGAAGTTCGAGATTTGAACGGAAGAATTATACAAGTGCTCAGTTTTATGCAGGGTTATGAGGGTCCACAATATATAGACATCGCACAAAAGGGATGGTTTTACCTGGTATTGATTAAAGCCGATTACCGCGATGTAGTATCCATACTTGTAGAGTAAGCTTTTTTTATGCATAATGGGTGATTTTTGAATCCATGTGATTTGAAATTTGTTTTATAAAGAGCATACTTTTCAGTTATTTACGTCATATTTTGCTTTTTGTGTTTTGTACAATAAATAAATTTTCTTATTGTTGAAGTTACAAAAAGACCAAACTAATTTAATATGCATAGATATTACTCGGTAACAAACGCCCTGAAATCTGGATTCTTTGTTATTTGCGCAATGGCTTCCTTAGAAGTTGAGGCTCAAATTTCCGATACCGCAGACAAAATCGACGAAGTCGTTGTTGTCGGTTACGGTACGGCAAAGAAGAAAGAATTTACTGGGGCAAACTCCGCCATTAAAGGGGAGAAGTTGGAGAAGTTGAACATTCCCAGAATGGATCAGGCTCTACAAGGACAAATGTCTGGGGTAACCATCTCTACCAATTCGGGTTCTCCGGGTGGTTCTTCTAGCATTCGTATCCGCGGACTTTCTACTTTCGGGGATAACGATCCTCTTATTTTAGTAGATGGTGTGGTTTATGATTCCGAAGGTTTGAACGCCCTAAATCCCAGTGACATCGCTTCTATTAACGTTTTAAAAGATGCTACAGCGGGTATATACGGGGTGCGCGCAGCAAACGGAGTAATCATCGTTGAAACTAAGAAGGGGAAGCGCAATATGGCTCCCCGTTTTGAGTTTTCTGGATATGAAGGATTTCAACAAACGGCTAACCGTTTAGACTTACTTAACGCAACCGAATACGCCGTATTGAAAAATGAAATGTTTGCCAATGGGGGTGATCCCTTGCCATTTAAAAATACGCAATTAGGAATCGGTACCAATTGGCAAGATTCAGTATTCCAAACAGCACCTATCCGCAATTATAATTTATCGGTTCAAGGGGGTACAGATCTCTCTACCTATTCTATTGGGGGAAGTTATTTCCGTCAAGAAGGTATAGTAGGTGGGCCTAAAGCGTCTTTTGAACGTTTGAATGGAAGGGTGAATTTCCAAACTAAAATGACGGATAAATTGCGTTTTAATAGTGTGTTGTTATATACCCATGAAAAACGAAGTGGACTTCCTGAAAACGGAATCGGTTCTGTGCTTTACAATACGGTGAATGCATTTCCCACAGATCCCATAAGAGATGAAAACGGGAAGTTTACGTATTTGGAGGAAGTAGCAGATATTATCAATCCATTAGCACAAATTCAAAACACGTACAATTGGGCAGTCGTGAATAAGTTTGTGGGTAAGGAAGAATTGGAATACGATATTTTACCTGAATTGACTTTTACCAATCGTTTGAATTATAATCTGGCTTTGGTAGATAACAAATCATTCTCTCCATTAGTTTGGTTTGGACCTGGAAAGGCACAAAATACGGCGTTAAACGAACAATTAGATCCTACGGAAATAGAAATCGCACCGGATGTCCTTATTGAACGTGGCGCTAGTGTATACGAAGGCCGCTACACATATACAGATCTGAATTTCGAGAGCTTCTTGAATTACAATAAGGAAATTGCACCCAAGCAAACTTTAAAAGCTACTTTAGGTACCTCTATTTTTAGTCGCAATGGAAGCGGATTAGACGGTACCGCCTATAATATTCCGAATAATTCATTGGAATATGCAGATATTTCTGCCAATTTGGCACCGGGTGGTTATTTGAATCAAGTAAATTCATTCCAATTTCAAGAGCGTTTGCTATCGGCATTCCTCAGAACAGAATATAACTATCATGAAAAGTATATCGTATCAGGAATTTTACGTCGCGATGGTTCTTCTAAATTTGGACCGAACAGTCGCTACGGTTGGTTCCCAACAATTTCAGGATCTTGGGTGATTTCTGAGGAAGATTTTTACGACTTACGGAAAATTCCCTTATTGAAATTACGTGCCAGTTATGGAGTTAGTGGAAACGATCAAATCGCGAATTTTGCATATCGCGGTTTGCTCAATGGGGAAGGGGTATATGTATTTAACGATATCATCACACAAGGTGTAGCAATTGGTCGTGCGGCAAATCCTGATTTGAAATGGGAAACTACGCGTCAATTGAATATTGGTCTTGACGCTTCTATAGGTCGCGATTTAGATGTTACGGTAAACTATTTCATTAAAAATACCAACGATCTGTTATTTCAACCCCAAGTTTCTGCCTTACTCGGAACCTACGGGCCTGGAAGTTACCCACCAATTATCAATGCAGGAAATGTGCATAACCAAGGGGTGGAGTTAGAGCTTGGATATACGCATACCTTGCGCAATAAAATGCGTTTAGGGGCAAATTTCAATGCTACGTATTTGCATAATGAAGTTACGGCAACGCCAGAAGGCGTTGATTTTATACCGGGTGTTGGTTTTGGAGTAGGAGGAAACGTAGCTACCCGATTCCAAACCGGATATGCAATTGGATATTTTCATGGATATGAAGTAAAAGGCGTTTATCAAACACAGGCGGAAATTGACAATGCAAGCGTTAAACAGGAGGGTGCAAAACCTGGAGATTTTATTTATGTAGATCAAAATGGGGATGGCAAAATCAGCTTTAGTGATGATACGGATAAAACCGAATTGGGATCTGCCATTCCTGATTTTACTTTTGGATTGGCATTGAATGCAGCTTGGAAGGGATTTGATATTTCTGCTAATTTTTATGCAGCGGTAGGTCAAGAAATTATCCGTAATTATGAACGCCAGCAACCTTATGCAAATCAAATGGCTTATGCTATAAACCGTTGGTCGGGTCCAAACACTACCAATGAACAAGCGCGTTTAACCACAGATTTAACCCGCAACAATGTATTTTCTTCCTTTTATGTGGAAGACGGATCGTTCTTGCGTTTGCGTAATTTACAATTGGGTTATACCGCGAGCCCTCGTTGGATTACCCAGCGTGGTGTGCGCAGCGTTCGATTCTATGTAGCTGCCAATAATTTGTTTACACTTACCCGTTATATGGGCTTTGATCCCGATATTGGTTCTGCAGGTGGAACCCTTGGTGCAGGTGTAGATTATGGATTTTATCCGCAAGCTCGTAATATTATGTTTGGCTTCAATTTTAATTTTTAATGATGAAAAAGTATTCTTTTATGAAACGGAGCATGATTGCAGTCCTCATTGGAGTAACGGCGATCGCGCAATCGGGATGTGATAAATTTTTAGATATCGATCCTTTATATACCCAAGACTCGGAAAACTACTTCCAAACACCCGTAGATTACGAACGTGCATTAACGGGGGCTTATGATTTATTGCAAGGTTCTTTTATGTCCCTTTGGATTGGAGAAATTGCTTCAGATAATTCTATTGCCGGTGGCGAAAGTGTAACCGATACTGAGGGTTTGCATGAAATTGATGATATGTCACACGACGCGGTGAATAATGAATTGCGTTCGGTGTTCCAATGGAATTATGCAGGTATTTCCCGTGCCAATTACATCCTAGAATTCAAAGACAATATCGACTTTGAGGGGAAAGATCAAATAATTGCTCAAGCGCGTTTTTTGCGTGCCTATTATTATTCTGAATTGGTTAAGTTCTTCGGAGATGTGCCCTTGATCGTTGACAAACGTTTAGGTGCCAAAGAAGTACAAAGTATTGCGCGTACTCCTAAATCTGAAGTATACGCTCAAATTGAAGCTGATTTACAATACGCAGCAGATAATTTACCTTGGGTCGCTACTCAAAAAGGACGGGCAAGCAAAGGCGCCGCTTTGGCACTCTTGGGTAAGGTTCAATTATATCAGAATAAATTCGACGCGTCTGCTGCAACGTTTAAAACGGTTATCGAAGAAGGGCCCTATGCCTTGATTTCCGATTATACAAAACTATTTACGGTTGCAAATGAAGGTCATTCTGAAACTGTTTTTGATGTGGAATATACAGGAGCAGAAGGGGGTAGCTACGAGTGTTTAATCTGCTTGGAAGGTAATGCGGCTCCAGGATTTCAGGGTATTCGCCAATATAATGGACCTACTTATGGAGATGGAAATAGTTACAATTTACCCACTCAAAATTTATATGATTTTTTCGATGCAGCAGATCCACGCAGAGACGCAAGTATTTTAGATTTGGATGCATTTATTGCAAAGCAGCCTAATTCTGCCAATATAAAATATGCAAAAGGCGCCGGAGGTCATACCGGTTTTTACAATAATAAATACATCAAAAAGCAAGGAGAAATAGGATTGCCAGATAACGATTTAACAAGTCCGGTTAATTACAAAGTAATTCGCTATGCCGATGTATTGTTAATGGCTGCAGAGGCAAATGCGCGTGCCAACGCCGCAAATGAAACGAATGCGCGAACCTACCTTAATCAAGTTCGTAAGCGTGTGGGTATGGCTGATATAAACTCTTCTGGTACTCAATTGTTAGAAGATATATGGAACGAACGCCGATTAGAACTTTCGGGTGAAGGATATCGCTTTTTCGACCTAGTACGTACAGGTAAAGCAGCAACTTCAATTGAAGGATTTGTAAGCGGTAAACACGAATTATTTCCAATTCCGCAAGTTGAAATAGACTTAGCGGGTGGAAAATGGAATCAAAATGCAAACTATTAAACTAACCGAATAAAAATGAAACTTAATTATTTGTTTACATTAGCAGCAGCTGGAATGATGTTCCTGAGCAGTTGCGAAAAAGAGGAACCGCCAACCTTAGGGTCGGGTCCAACTGAAGCGGATGTAGCGTTTACATTTGCACCTACCGCAGAAAATGCAAATATTATTGAATTCACTGCACCAAACGCGAGCCTAGTGGCTAAATGGGATTTCGGTAACGGAACCAATGGTGAAGGAACTGTAGCTCGCGGTACCTATCCCCTAAAAGGTACTTATACCGTGACCCTTACCGTTTTCAATTCTGGGGGAAGTCGCTCTGCATCAAAGGAAGTAGTTATCGATAACGACGATCCTTCATTGCTGAGCAATCCTTTATTTACCTTATTAACTGGTGGTTCTGCGGGTAAAGGATTTAAAACATGGGTTATTGATTCTACCCGTGCGGCACACATGGGTGTAGGTCCAAACCCTTCAAGTGCTTTAGGAGATGTTCCAGAATATTGGGCTGCTGGCGCCTTAGACAAGTCAGGTACTGGTCTGTATTCAGATCAATATAAATTTACCTTAGATGCTTTCAAGTTTGATCACATAACCAATGGAATTGTTTATATCGATAACGAGCAAGCTGCAAATTTTCCTGAATCTTATGAAAATAAAGGGGACTTTGATGCGCCTTATGCAGATCAATCCGGAAGTTGGTCCATCGTAGAAGGTGCAGATACTGTTTTGAAAATAAATGGTAACGGTTTCTTAGGATTCTTTACAGGTGTTAGGGAATACAAAGTAGTTCGAATTAGCGAAAACGAATTAACCTTGCGTTATTTAGATGCATCTAACCCCGAATTAGCATGGTATATTCGTTTGGTTCCAGACGATTTCCCAGTTGACGGCGGTGGCGGCGGTACCACCGATAGTTATGCGTTGCCTATAGATTTCGAATCTGTAGATCCTAAATTTGAAGTTTTTGGTGGCAGCTCCTACGCAATTGTAGATAATGCGAATAAAGGAGGTATCAATACCAGTAATCGTGTTTTAGAAACTACTCATGGAAATGAAACATGGGCAGGTATTTATGTGAATATTGATAAAAAATTGGACTTTGCAAGCAAAACTAAAATTGCATTCAAGGTGTATGCTCCAGCAACCGGAACCGTGCGTGTGAAATTAGAAAATAGTGCAAAAACCAGCGAATTTGCCGAAGTGGATGTACAAGTTACCGCCGCCAATGAGTGGGTTGAACTTGAAGCTGATTTTACCGGTTCACCGGCTAGCTACGACCGCATTGCATTGTTCCCAGGTTGGGATACTACTACTCCAGATACCTATTTTATTGACGATATCAGTCAGAAATAATTGAATAACCTTTAAACCACTTTACATCGTATATGAATATGTTATACCTTGTAAAGTGGTTTTTTATTAAATATGAAACAGAAAACTTGGCTCACCGGCGCCCTATTTTTATGGGCAAGCGTTTTATTCACAGCTGCGGCTTGTGAAGATAAACCCGTTCAAAATGATGTGTTATTACCTTCGAATTTGGTAACTACGCTATCTCTTTCAAATACACAAAAAGGAAGGGTTACCGCTACAATAAAAGCCGATAACGCCAATTTTTATAGCATACTTTTCGAAACTCCCAACGGATTTGTGAGTCCCGATATGAATGGCAATACTGCGGTATTTACCTACCAAGATACGGGCTGGTTTTCCGTTAAATTTAGAGCACATGTAAGTGCGGCATCTTACAGCGAGAAAATAGATTCCATTTACATCCAATTTGGCGTGGTAGGACTCGAAAACGGATATTTTACGCCTGAAAATTATGCTGGCTATAATTTGGCATGGGCCGATGAGTTTAATGGAAATTCTCTGGATTTGAGTAGCTGGTCCTATGAGGTTGGTAGAGGTGAATGGGGATGGGGCAATAACGAATTGCAATATTATCATGAAGGCGAGAAAAATGCCGTTGTAAAAGACGGTAAATTGACCATTTCAGCTAAGGAGGAATCTGCGGGAGATGCCAATTACACTTCTGCGCGATTAGTTACCAAAGGAAAACGTGAGTTCCAATTTGGACGTATCGATATTCGCGCTAGGTTGCCGAAAGGACAAGGTTTATGGCCTGCTTTATGGATGTTGGGTAGTAATATCAATCAGGTTAGTTGGCCCGCATGCGGAGAAATTGATATTATGGAGTTAGTGGGACACAAGCCAAACGAAGTGCTTGGTACCGCTCATTGGGGCAATACTGCGCCTAGTACGTTTAATAGTAAAAAATACCGACTTCCCGCTGGCGATTTTAGCGATTCATTCAATGTATTCTCCCTGATTTGGGAAGAAAATAAAATGGAATGGTACGTAAATGATGTGAAATACCAAACTATTACACCGGTAAATACGGGGAGTATCTATCCATTCAACAATCCATTTTTCTTTATTTTTAATGTTGCGGTAGGTGGAAATTTGCCAGGAAGTCCGGATGCAAGTACTCGATTTCCTCAAACGATGGAAGTCGATTACATTCGTGTTTTCCAAAAAAACTAAATCACGTTTCAATGGTGCCTACAACCTATAGCGCCCAATAATACCGTGTTTTTTGGCGTTTTTCAGTAAATTGTTACAATTTCGTACAACTCTACTGCATGTTAGGAGCTTCTAAAAGAACCGAAAAGATTATTTTTGTAAATATGATCAGCAGGTCTCAAATTCTTATAGCAGCCATGTCATTGTTTTCATTGAAAAGCTTTGGTCAGGGTTTAACTATTCCTTCTGGAGAAACTTTTTTTATCAGTAGTGGAACGACGGTAAGTCTTACCTCTGGTAATACTGCGGTTAGTTCGGGTGGCACCCTCACCGTGAATGGAGAATATCAAACTAAGGGCAATTTCACCAATTCAGGTACCTTGAATGCTACTTCGGGTACATTAACGTTTAATGGAAGTAGCGCCCAAACCGTATCTGTAAATAATGCAACCGTAAAGGATGTTAATATTGGCTCAACAGCTTCGGTAACTTTAGGGAATACTTTGAATATACAAGGCGGTTCGAATCATGGAACTTTAAGTGTAGCAAATGGAGGAACTCTGGCAACTGGGGGCTATTTAATACTTAAATCCGATGCAAATGGTTCTGCGGTTATTGCGGAAGGGGCATCTACAGGGAGTTATATTACAGGAAACGTACTCGTTGAACGTTTTATTCCTGCAACTAGGGCATATCGTTTGCTTTCTTCAAGCGTAAATACTTCAACCACTATTCGTGAAAATTGGCAAGAGGATGGTAGCTCAAATTCAGGTTTAGGTACACATATAACTGGGGCAGGAGGCTCAACCAATGGTTTTGACCCAAGCGGAACGAATAATCCCTCATTATTTACGTATAATGTTACTACAGCTACAGGCTCGTGGTCTGCGGTAACCAATACCAATATTAATACCTTAACGGCCGGTGTGCCCTACCGATTAATGGTGCGTGGTGATCGGACTGTCGATTTAGGGGACAATGCGGCAACTGCCTCTAACACGATATTAAGAGCAACTGGCACTGTAGGGCAAGGAGATAAAATATTTTCCGGTTTAAATACCAATGCCAATGGATTTACTTTTATTGGGAATCCATTTCCTTCTCCCGTCGACATGAGTGCCGTTATGGCCTCAGCTTCGAATGTAAATACCTCGAGCTACACAGTTTGGGATCCCAATATTAGTACCCGTGGCGCTTATGTAAGTGTGAATATTGGCAATAATAGCAATGCTTCGGGTTCCCTTCAAGATAAATACTTACAACCAGGTCAGGCCTGTTTTATACAAACAGCCAGTAGCGGTACTCCAGCGTTTAGAATCAACGAAGCCCATAAGGCAAGCGCTTCTTCACAAACGGATGTATTCCGTCAATTGCCTCCTTTTTCAACATTGCACATGACCCTGTATCAAACCGATAGTTTGGAAAACAAAGGTCGTGCTTTAGATGGAGTAGAAATCAACTTTGATCCCAATATGATTTCTGAATTTGATGCGCGTGATTCAAGAAAAGTAATTAACCCAGATGAAAACCTGTCTATTTTCGTGGGAGACCAATTCTGCTCCATAGATTCACGCAATCTGCCTGTTTACGAGGAAGTTATAGATGTACGTATCTCTCAAATGCGTCATAAAAAATATTCAATATTGACGAAATTTTTTAGTGAATTGGGAATTACTACCTATCTCTTGGATCGTCATACCAAGCAATACCATGAATTAAATGCTTCAGGCATTACGCGTATCGACTTTGAAAATGATGGTTCCACCACCGCTACAGCCAACCAGCGGTTTGCTCTTGTATTCGAGAAAACGAATAGCGCCTATGCCATCAAAGGACAAGGAATTGTATTATATCCAAATCCATTGGGGGCTGCTCGTTTGGTATCGCTTAGTCGCAAAGTGCAAACTTGGCAGCTTTACGATATGTTGGGTAAAATGATCATGGAGCAATCATCTGGGCCTTATGATCAAGTGCAGTTACCCGCCAATCTTCCAGCAGGTAATTATACGTTGAAGGTAACGGATGGAGCGGGTGTAGTATCTAATTGGATCGTTTTAGAATAACTCACATAAATATTTTAATTTTCCCCAAAGGGGTATGTGCACACACATGCCCCTTTTTATTTTAGAGGGTATCGCTTTATTCAAAGCACTTACTTTCCGTTTTAACAAAACCACTATTGTATTTGCATCCTTGTAATTTGTACTAAATTAATTACAAATTTACATGGGGTATGAATTGGTCGAATCAAAAAAATCGTGTGTCGACTTTGACGCGTTCTGCAATAATTAACTTTATTTTTGTTCCTATGCGTAATGGTATTAAATATTCAATCTTGTTGCTTATTTCGGCACTAACCCTATCCGGAGTGAATGCCCAGCGCATTGCTATGGTAGATATTGCAGGTCACCGCGATTCCTTTATTGCCCGATTTGAATCAAAATTGGGTTTCGTTCGCGTTGCGGATGAACAAAAAATCCCCATTCTGCGAGGCACCCTTAACGGCGAACCGGCGGATTTACGCATCTTCGAAACGCCTCTTTCGCATAGAGTATATAAAGTGGAAGTGCGATTTAGATCCTTCCCCAAATGGATCGATGCTAAATCCTATTACTTGAATAAATTGAATGGACTCAAAAAAAAGTATGGAGAGCCCGTTATTACGAAGCAAGGTTTCGAAAAACCCTATTGCGATGGGGGAGGTAAGGAGTTCGAAGCAATACAAAATAATAAAGCACAATTTTACATCGACTGGGGAGATATGCCCTATATCCAAAATTTATTTTTACAATATTGGATTTCCGGTGATACACATGTGTATTTGTCCTTTACCTTAAAAGACGAACTCATGAAGTATGAAGAGGAAAAGGAGCTTGCAAAAAATGCATTGTTTTAACTATTAAGGATTTATCCCTTAATTTTTAGGGTTTGTTTTGTGATTCGTTTCTGAAAATTTGCGTTATTTGCAAATCTGAAACGGTAAAAGTTTTGAAAAAATCACATAAACTGGCCATCGTGCTATTCGTAATCGGTTTGGCTTTGCGTTTCGAAGTGCAATTTCTCGAGCCTTTTTTTAATAATGATGAAATCGACTTGGGCATGAATGTCAATCAGCGCGGTTTTGTTGAATTGCTCAAACCCTTAAAACACTATCAAACCGCACCACCTTTATTTCTGTGTTTTATGAAATTGGTTTATCTTATACCTTTTGGGGCGACATGGATCAAGTACAAAATAGTTTTCTTTGTGCTAAGTGGCGTTTTTATATATTTGGTATACGATATGGCAAAAAGGCTCTCTGAAGATCCCAAAGTGCCTCTGATCGCCCTTGCAATAGTTGGTTTAAATCCCTTTTTTATCTATCACTCGCTTACATTAAAACAATATGTTTTGGATGCCATTATTGTCATGCCTCTGGTAAAGAGCCAATTCCGTCCAGAGGCGTCGAAGCCCCATAAGCTCCTATGGGTTTTGGCCCCTTTACTTTCCAATCCGGTATTGTTTGTATACACCGCCTTTTTGTTGAGCTGCTTTTGGCGGCTCTTTCAAGAGACCATAAACACATCTAAGTCGTTCCTAATTCGAATTGGTGCAGCATTGAGGTCATTCTTCAATAATGTCCATTACCGATGGTTCTGGGGACCTATTTTGGTTTATATCTTATATTTTTTATGGTATAAAAGCCAAGACGGCTATGTGCCACTCACACGTTTTATGTGGGATTTTTGGCGTTTGACGTTTTTCTCAAATTCCCATGATTTCTTTATCCGAATTTATTACTTCTTCATTGGAAACGTAACATTTATCTTCTCACATGATAAAACACTTGCCAATTTAGGAACTGTTCTGCTGGGAATTGGATTGGTGTATTTTTATAAAAGCAAGCGTTCAGAAACCCAGCGATTTATGGTGCGAACCTATTTGGGGGCATTAGCGGTATTTGTGGTTCTGAATTTCCTAAAAATGTATCCCATTGCACCGCGTTTATTGCTTTTTGTATCGCCATTAATCGTAGTGCTTATCGCTATTTCGGGGGAAATTAAACAAGGCGTTTATCGCGTTTTTTGGTGGATTTTAATCGCTACCGGTTTTGTGAATTATACCTTATATATGCCCTTTAAGGAAAATGATGTTTTAGCCATGGCAAAGCGCCTCGAAGAACAAAAACCTGCACGGGTGTTTTTTTCTATGAATTCGGTTCGGGCAATTCGGAAATTTGATGCATTTACTGAAAATGCTTTCCAAATTGAATCAAGATATATACATAAACCTGAATTTTGTGGCAATACCGACAGCCTTTTTATCTTAAAATTGGTGCACCAGTTTGGGAGAGAAGGTGAGAATGGACCTATTATGGAATCTTGTATCCGGAAGTCTGCAGAATTAAAACGCATTCAATTAATTCAAGCGGCAGATGGATTTAACCTATATAAAATCCATGATCCAAGTATCCTCAAAGAATTCGTGCAAGCAGGCGTTTTACACCCGGATTATTTAGAGCGTGGCAAAATTCCTCAAACGCAAAATCCGTTTTGGAGATCTTGATTTAAGGGATATTGATTTCCCTCAAAGTCATTAAACAAGAGTCAAATTGATCTATAGACAAATTTGATTCGATGCGTATTGCATAGGTATGTAATCCGGTTTCTTGGGTAAAAATCGCAGATACCGGCGACATTATTTGGTGAAAACCAGCGCTGTTGAAATATAAGTATCCCGTAGCAACAGCCGTTCCGTCTCGCATTAATTTATATTCTCTAAATCCCGAAGCATTGGTGCTATATGCAGAAATTTGAGCTTGTAAATGCACATCCCCGCCGCTCGCCCTATAATCTGCACTCCACGCACTTACCGTACCTGCGGTGGCTATAGTACCCCCAGCTGATTTGGTGTTCAATAAAATAGTATCCTTTTGTACAACCCGATCTTGGTTGATGAGTCGTTCCCATGCGCTCCCATTATAGTAATAGTATCCCGGAGTGACTTTATTCGAATTGGTGCCAGTTGTTGCTGTATTATAAATAAGCAAACCGCTAGCAGGAGAGCTAATACTTGAAGCGTCATTTCGACCACTCAAACTTATTCGAGGTGGTAAAAAACCTTTGTTGGATGCGGTAATATCCAATTGTGCGGAATTATTGGGGGAATTTGTTCCTATTCCTACTTGTCCAAATGTAACTTGGCATAAAACAATAAGGAAGGTATACAAGAAGCTTTTTGTCCGAAACATAATCGTAATGTTGTACGAAATTAGGCTTTGATTCTTTTGGAAACAATCTCCGTACGATACCCTGGTGTATTTTATTGTAACATTAATGGCGAATACGCACCAATTAAAGTTTGTCAACGGTTTTGGTATATGGAAACTTAGAATTTGATTCTAATTAGTCCCTTCCTTTTTTAGCAATAATTGTTAGAGGTTTCAATTATATTTGAGGTATGAAAAAAGCACTGTTTTTCGGTCTTTCAATCTTGTTCTTATGGGCTTCCTCTCAAGCGCAAACCGCAAATTTTAGGGAAGTGATTTATTTGAAAAATGGTTCGATTTTAAAAGGAACGATTACCGAATGGATTCCAGATGAATCTTTAAGTATACAATTAAGCGACAGCAGTTTATTTGTATGTAAGATATCCGATATTCAAAAAGTAAAACGCGAATGGATATCCGATGCGTCCAAAGGAATTAGTCGCACCCCCGTAGCACCAAATGTCAATGGATATGAATCTAATATCTCCGGAGGATATGGTGTAGCCAGCGGTAAATACGGACTCGATATCTTGTGTTTTAACTGGGTATTCGGAAAGAATTTAAATACCCATCACTTTGTGGGAATGGGAACCGGCTTGCGTTATATGGAAGAAGTTGATATGACGATGGTGCCCATATTGTTGGATTGGCGGTATAGAATCACCGAACAATCGGTATCGCCGTATGTGCGATTATCAGCAGGGTATTCTCTGAATGTAAGCAGCGGTTTAGAAAATTCAGGGTTCTTGGTAGATCCTAGGATCGGGGTGGACTTCCAATTAGGGGTTACTCGTTGTTCTTTTGATATGGGTTATCAAACCCAACAAACCGCTTTTTGGGTTTTAAAAGATCCCTTAAGCAATCCGTATTTAAGCAAAGTATACCGCTTTTCGGAAGCCCTGAAATTCAGTTTTGGTATTTCGTTTTAATACCCCGTAAGAATTATTTTTCTTTTACAAATTGCCAGTTTTCATCAACCATTGGCTTACCGGTAGTACCGATTCCGCCATCGTGAATGTTTAAAGTATCGCCGCTCATCCAATAGCTCCATACCCCCTTGTCCTTATAAAAATCCCAAACTAAGGTATGTCCATTTAATGTAGCCCAATTGATGCGGTTTGCATCTACAGCGTTCATTTTAGGCTCTTTATTGACTTCAAAAGAACCGGTTCCGTTTTTGAAAAGACTGAAAGATACATCGCCATTTACCAACTTCCAATTTCCAACCAAACGAGCATCGTTTAGTTCGACACAGGATTCAGATGCATTGTTGCAGCTCATAGCTGCCATTGCAATAACTACTAAGGAGTAAAACTTATTCATCCTCCAAATGTAGGGATTTCTTTATAATTTTTTGTGAATCGTATCGATTGTGTAAATAGTCCTATTTTCTTGAATTAGCGCCCTTTTCAACAAAAGACACATTAAGCCCGAGCTGCAAAACATCCATTACTACAGCATAGATTATAGAATGCGGCTATGGATAACCTACATAATTTGAGTAACGTATTTTTCCTCCACTTAGAGTAAATACGTTTATCTTAACTACTTAAAATAAATTGGGGTTTATAACACTTTAAGGTGGTTAAATAGGTATTAATGGTTATTATTGATCATTAAAACGCGCAAAGTATCTCTTTTTCAGTGCTTGATAAACTTCAATTGCATGAAATATACTATTAATGAAGTTTCATCCCGAAATAAACCAAGGGAGATATTAATCGTCTACTAAAGTAAAGACATCTGTAAATTTGGAATTTGAGGAGATATATAAGGTACACAGCGCCATGGTTTTTAACCTCGCCTTATCTTATGCGCAAAATACAGAGGATGCCGAAGAAATTACTCAAGATGTGTTCGTAGCGGTTTATAGTTCCATGCAATTGGTTAAAGATCCATCCCACCTGAAAACTTGGATATATCGCATTGCTATTAATAAATCGCTGGATTTTATTAAATCTAAAAAACGTAAAAAGAGATTTACGCAGTTCATGTCTTTTTTTGATTTGGATCACAATGAAGTACAACAAAATAACCTCGAATTTAATCATCCTGGTATACTTTTGGTACAAAAAGAGTCTTTGAAACGCGTATTTGACCTAATAAATGAACTTCCAGACAAGCAAAAAACCGCGTTGATTTTATGTAAAATCGAACATAAATCGCAAATCGAAGCAGCCGAAATCATGCAGATAAGCCCGAAAGCAGTGGAATCTCTGTTTCAAAGGGCAAAAACGAATCTCGCAAAAAAGTTAAATCAAAACGAAGGATAGTGTCCAATATGTCGTCTAAAATTAAAACAAGCAATCCTATGAGAGACCCACTCAATGCACTTGAAAATATTCAATTTCAGGAAGTGCCCTTGCACCTTTATGAACGGATAGAAAAGCGCATTCAAATAGAAGGAAATTCGCGAATTAATCCTCAGATTCAATGGACCTTAACGGGAGTTGTACTCCTACTTTTGGGGATACAAATTGCAGTTTTGAGACATGATCATATAAATCATGATGCAATTACACATTCTATTGCCAATACCTTTCAAATCGCACCCAATAATCAAATATATCCATGACGAAGTTGCGGTTTTATAAATTGCTAAGCGCAATTTTACTCCTGAGTAATGTGCTTATTTTAGGCTGGATGTTTTACGGAAGGAAGGACTTCAAAAGGCCAGAGGGGCCTAAAAAAGTCATTGCGGAAAGACTGGATTTTGATCAAAATCAAATGAAGCAATATGAGTCTTTAATTCGGACACACCAAATAGAAATCGGCGATCTAGAAAGTCGGATATTTCGTGAAAAGAATGCCTATTATTCAAGTATCAATTCGGGAGATAGTTTATCGAAAGTGGCTCATGAAGCTAATTTAGGCCGCTTGCAAATTCAGATTGAACGTGTCAATTACCAGCATTTTTTAGAAATAAAAAAGATCTGCAAATTGGAACAAATGCCGCTTTATGATGCGCTTCTTGCCGATTTAGCACATTTTTTCACAAAACCCCATAAACGCCCGGCTAAACATTGAAGAAAAGACTGATATTTTACATGGTGTTGTTAACGGTTTTAAAAACCTGGGGACAAACCACACTTGCATCTCCAATTTATTGGAATTTCAATTCGGACGTGGCTAGTTCCTGTAAGATAAAACGGGGTGATACCACCATAAATGAAAACATGAATATAAGGGTGTTTCGATTTTATATGTCGGATATTACCTTTTGGCAAAATGATTCTTTGGTTTACGCCGAGCCCAACAGCGTACATCTCGTAGATATCAACGAGCCACATACGCAAATTGTTAATGTAAATCGTCTTAAGCAATATTTGGTGCCAAATTCATCAAATTTCAAACAGAATCGGGTTTACAATCGGATTAAATTTAATTTGGGTATCGATAGTGCGAAAAACGTGGCTGGCGTTTTGGGTGGTGATTTGGATCCTAGCAACGGCATGTATTGGACTTGGCAAAGTGGGTATATTAATTTTAAATTGGAAGGTTTTTTAGGCAATACCGATAGTGAAGAAACTCGATTTGAATTTCATATTGGCGGATATCAATTCCCTTTTTTGGCCCTTAAAGCATTGGATTTGAAAATTCCTGAATCCAACAAAGTAGAGCTTCGTGTAGATTTTAATGATTTCTTTCAGAAATTGGAGGGGATAAATACCTCGAGAATCATGTCGCCAAGTATGACTGCCGTTCAAATCGCACAAAAACTTGCCGATGCTATTTATGTTCAATGAAGCGCAGAGCACTGTTCATATTGTTTGGGTTCTTTTTTGCTTTTAGCATAAAGCAATCGCTTTTTGAGGTACCGCTCAATTTTCCGAAACCCTCCTATGATTTCTCAAATAACGAGCTGCGAGAATCTATTGTTTTTTTAGGAAGAAATTTATTCTACGAACCCCTGCTTTCTAAAGATAATAGCATCAGTTGTGAAAGCTGTCATTCTCCTTATTCGGCATTTACCCATATTGATCATCCCCGGAGTCATGGTATCTATGACAGTGTGGGGCTGCGAAATGCACCCGCATTAATGAATTTGGCTTGGCAGAAAACCTTTATGTGGGATGGCGCTATTCATAATTTGGACGTGCAATCGCTTGCTCCCATTTCCCATCCCAAAGAAATGGGGAGTTCCATCAATGAAGTACTGCATAAATTAAATGCGTCACAAAAATACAAGGGATTATTTCAGCAAGCTTTTGGAGATTCGATTGCAACAGGGGAGCGAACTTTAAAAGCGCTTTCCCAATTTATGCTAACGTTGGTGAGTGCCAATTCGAAATATGATAAAGTGATGAGAGGAGAAACGCAGTTTTCAGATTACGAACTCCGCGGCTATAAACTATTTCAAAAACATTGCAATACGTGCCATAAAGAACCGCTGTTTACACATGGAGGTTTTGAGAATAATGGATTAAAGCCAGATCCCAAATTGAATGATTGGGGTAGGATGAAAATTTCCCAAAGGAAAAGCGATTCGCTAAAATTCAAGGTGCCCACACTGCGAAATATCGAATACAGTTATCCCTATATGCACGACGGGAGGTTTCGTAAAATTACCGATGTGTTGCGCCATTATTCCTCGGAAATACATCCGTCTACTACCTTATCGCCGCAATTGCAATCTGGCATTTTTTTAACAGAACATGATCAAGTAGATTTAACACATTTTCTTCTTGCGTTATCCGATAAATCCTTTGTTTTTAATCCCAAATATGCCTTCCCTAGATAATTAATTTTGAAAATGCGAAGGAAATCGAACGCAATGGTCGTCTAATCTTTAGTAAACCTTTCCACAGATATGAATAAAACACTTCTCTCCATTGCCTTGTTCTCTGCCTCTGTATTGAGCCAAGCACAAACCAATCCTGCAATTACCTCTTGGTTGCAAAATACAACAATAACCGCCCGACATTATGTTTCAGGTAATTCAACTCCCATTGATGATACAGAATTGGTGAATTGCCAATTGGTTCAATACGATGCCGATAATGTATACGTAAGTACCACTGGGTTGCCAAGTTATGTAACGGGTCCTTTTTTAGACGGAAATCCTTCTGTGGCCACCAATCAAAAGGCCATTTTTAAATTTCCTTTGAATCCAAAGAAAAATACAAGTACAGGCACTGCTACAACACCGGGCAATATTGGTATATTTATCAATGGGGTTGCCGTATTTGATTTTAGAGACGGTGTGGCTTGGAATAACAGTACCAATTCACTTTGTGGAGGTCCAGGAAATCCTCCCTGTCCAGGAGGCATGGGCGCCACTCAAAATTGGAATCGCGATGCTGTAGTGGCGGAAAGAGCGGGGTTTGACTGTTCAAAAGCACATCCAGCAAATGGGAATTACCACCACCATCAAAATCCAAGTGCCTTTGATATGGATTTAAATGTGTTGTCTACCATTTGTAATATGTACGATGCGGATGGACTTTATGCCATCGACAGTACCATGCATTCTCCGTTGATAGGATTTGCTGCCGATGGATTTCCGATTTATGGAGCCTATGGATACAAAAATATTGACGGTACCGGTCCTATAGTTCGTATTAAATCTAGTTATACTCTTAATACAGGTTCAACTCGAAATCTCGGACCAAATGTGAGCGCTACCTATCCATTGGGCTATTTTCGTGAGGATTATCAATATCAAACGACCTCTGCAGCAACTCCCGATTATTTAGATGAACACAACGGTAGATTTTGTGTTACTCCGGAATATCCTGAAGGAATGTATTGCTATTTTGCTACCGTTGATGAAAATTGGAACTCTGCGTATCCGTATTTGGTTGGACCCACGTTTTATGGTGTTGTTTCTCCTATTAAAACAAGCTCTGTTCCTTCCGGTGCTCAAACGTATTCAAAAAGTGCTCATGTAACGGGGCAATTAAACGAGGCAAAAATCAAAATTTTCCCGAATCCAACAAGTGATTTATTGGTAATACAATGGGTGGATATCAATACCGCTAATTTAGATGTTGATTTACTAGATATAAATGGTAAAGTAGTCGCTCACACGCAATTATTACAAGGCAGTACCTTGGCGTATTTCGATACGAAACTGATTTATGGAGGCACGTACACGGTCCGCATTTCCAATGCCGATCAAGCCATAAGTCGGCAGGTAGTCGTGCTAAAGTAAGGCGAAAGTCACTTTAATAAATTCTAGGAGGGGCTCTGGGCTTTATTGTTCATTATCAGGGCTCCTATACCTATATTTGTTCTATGTTGATGCATTTCAGACGCAGTTTACCCCTTACAGTATTTTTATCGTTTTTATTGCTGGTTTCTTCGTATTCTTTTGGGAAACTCAGCACTCCCGTATTGTATTCTCCGGCAAACAATACCGTGGATGCGCCAACGGGTATGCAATTGGAAGTTAAATCAGAAAGTGTTACTCTGTACGCTTTTGAATATTCGGAAGATCCCAGTATGAAGGATGCAACCCGCATTGAAGTCATCCGCGATACCTATTATACCCGTACTTGGCTCAACAAACTTAAGCGGAATACAACCTATTATTGGCGGGTGAAATCCATCAGCAAAACCGATTCTTCAGATTGGACTTCTACCTATAATTTCAAAACAGCAGCGCGCTTAAAACGCTATTATCCTAAGCAAGATAAAGCTAAAATTAGCACCTCATTTTTGTACCTGTCTTGTTACCGTGCAGCCCAATTCGATAGTTTCGAATTCCAATTTGATACCAGCGCAAATTTCAATTCGGCAGATATCCGAAAGGTCATTATGCCCGATACCTTCAATTGGTTTTATATCGAAAGCATTCAAAAAAACTTCCGTTTTGGAAATACGTATTTTTGGCGGGTAAGGGGCTTGCCCGACAATTCCCAAGATTGGACCGATACCGGTTCTTTTGTGATTTTCGATACCATTACACCTAAATATCCCAGTACAGCATTTTTACAAAATGTTAAAATTGGTTTTGAATTCACCGGTGTAAGCTATCAACAGCCCTTTCAGGTTCAGATTGATACCAGTGCTCATTTCAATTCGCCGCTGCTTATCGATACCTTTGCCCTTGAAGGCACCCAGCAATACAATCCGATTCCTTTTTCTGTGGGAAATTTGAATTATGAAACGTATTACTACTATCGGGTGCGCGCCATTAGTGAAGTGGATTCTTCCCGTTGGTCGTATAGTGCCTTTACCACTAAAGGCTTAGCCAATGATTTCATGATTGCCGAAAACTATGCGGATCCCATGGTCTCCTTGAAGGTTCGCACCCTAATTGAAGGAAGCAATACCTATGAAATTCAGTTAGATACCACACCCAATTTTAACAGTCCCGAAAAGCAAATATTTTTTGATGAGAACGGTATTGATACCGCCTATGATTTGTTTTTTGGAAAAATCTACTATACCCGAGGTCGGCCAGTACATGCCAAAGATTCTGGCGAATGGACACGGGTGCGTCCTATTAACATCTTGAAATTTCCCAGTACCCGCTATCCATATACCACTTCGGTCGTTCAAATAACCGACAGTCTTCAATTTGCCACCAATACGGGCATGGATGGCTTCCAAATACAAGTTACCTCACAAAATCAGTTCGATTCGGCCTTATTTTTAGATACCATTATTAGCAACGTAAATCCCAAAACCAATCATCTTATAAAAGGGCTCAGATTCCGTTTTTCGACCCAATATTTATGGAGAATTCGGGCTTGGCATGATAGGGATACCTCTATTTGGAGTACGCCGCTAACCTTCAATACGGTTTCGGCGCCAACGCCATTGCGGCCTTTTGACTCCGATTTCTTAGGAAATGGAACCACGGTTCCCTTTTCCTGGGAACCTTTAAAAGGAGGAGTGAAGTATCAGGTGTTATTAGATACAAGCAAGAATTTTGATTCGAAAATTTTACTCGATACCTTGCTCGATAGCACTTCCTTTACACTGAGCAATTTGCTGTTTAGACCTCTTTATTATTGGAAAATTCGAGCGATTACGGCCGATGATACCAGCGATTGGAGCAAAGTTTGGGTCTTTAAAATATTGTCGGTTCGATTGAATACTCCGAGAAACAACATCACCAATTTAACGCTGTATAGTTTGGATTGGAACAGCATCGACGGTACAACGGGCTATATTCTGGAACTGGACACGGCAGCGGCATTTACGAATCCGTTTAGGGTTCAGGATACCGTTAGGAATTCGTTTTTTCATTATTTTATGACCGTTCCAGACATGATTGGCTTCCAAACTAAAGCTTATTGGCGGGTGAAATTATTTCATGAAACCGATACCAGTGAATGGAGTCCGGTTTGGAATTTTACGACGATTGCGCGCAGAGCTCCCCTGCTGACAAGTCCGGCCGATTCAGCGATCAATGTGCCTATTTTTGGTCAATTGAAATGGCAGGCCTACTCCGGGGCTTCGAGTTATGCCATACATTATGGAGATAAAGCCGATTTTAGCAATGCCGTTAAAACAACTTCCACCGGAACTACGTTGAATGTGAGTTTGAAGGCGAATACGCGTTATTATTGGAAGGTGCGCGGCAGGAATTCCGATGGTAATGAGTTTTACGATTTCAGTGAAACATGGACATTTACCACCGATTCGGGCATTCCAGCTCCTAAGTTGATCAGTCCAGTGAACAATGCAGAAAATCAAGCCTTAAACGTTATTTTTTCTTGGGGGAAGTTCACTCCGTCGACCTCGTACCGCGTAGAAATTTCGCAGGACGCGACTTTTAATAGCGGTGTGGTTACCAAAAATTCGACTACGGGAACTGCATATTTTACCCATTTGCAAAGTGGTACACAGTACTATTGGAGGGTAAAGACCTTTAATGGGGCGCTCGAAAGTCCATGGAGCACGGTTTGGCGATTCGGCACGGTAGAGGTCAATGCGAATTGGGTATTAGAGCGTGATGGCGTGCGCATATCGCCAAATCCAAGCAGCGGTATTTTCACCCTCAGCAGTCTATCGGGAGTAGCCCGTATTGCCGCGGTTATGGATGTGCAGGGTAGGGTGGTGCGCAAT
>CBFHGY010000019.1:0-31210 GCA_965655465.1 Bacteroidia bacterium
TCTTCTTCTCTGTTTCAGAACGGGACTGCAAAAGTAGATAAAGTTTCTGTTATCGCAACATTATCTCAAGAAAAAATGATCGAAAATCACGGCTTTATTTAGTTTGTGTATGATTAACACATAGTTAGCCCCTAGAAAAATAATGCACTTTTTTATGAACCCCTCCATCTATATCTCTCAACACCCCTAAATAGACCCCATCTATGCCATTAAATTCCCAAAAATTTAGTCCTGATTCCACATGAAGTACTTCTATTTGACGGCCTGTGGCATCAAAAACTTGCAAAATTCCCGCCTTAGAACTCCATATACTGCATTTTGTACCACTTGGATTGGGATATATTTCAAACCGCACCTCTTTAACAGGCTTCTTTATTTCTAAATAAGTAGTATCAAAGTTCGAACACCAATTAACCATCTCGTTCCAAAGTCCTTCTGCATCTACCCTTCCCCCCCAGGCAGTTTTTGACTTTAAATTATCATTTTTTGCAACAGAGGCTTTGAACCATGTACGCCAAATCCCCATTGCGCTGTCTGGATCTGAAATTTTCAAATCCAAATACTTCTTACACGCCATCGTCTCTATCAATGCAGAAATACCTGCAACCATGGGAGAAGCGAAAGAGGTACCTGTTTCAGAAATATACGGTTTATTTGGATTAAAAGACCATGGTGTAGTTACTTCTATATTCACACCAGGAGCTGCCAGTTCAACAAAGGTATCCGAGAAACCACTTGAATAATGAAGATCCTCTATATTAGAGGAATTCACAGAAATTAAAAATGGACTTCTACATAATGTTGGGATATCTCCATTCACCCCCACATCTACATTTCTGTTAGTGGTAGCATTATACGACCAAACACCCACAGAACCTAAGGAATCAAATAGTGAACACCAATATTCCGCATCTGATGGAAACGCATTATCCATCCCTAAGGACATATTCAAAGCAACCACATTGATGCCCTTTGTTTTTTGGGAGTTTAGAAACAATTGTTTTTGCTTAAATACGTACACCATGGCTCGTAAAACAGCAGACTCTATATTCAACAAATCTTCCGGATACGTGTTCACAGGTAAAATCTTAATATTCCAATTGACACCTGTGATTCCCTCCTTGTTGTTTCCTCGGGCTCCTAATACCCCAGCAACACTGGTGCCATGACCGTCTAATACCGAAACTGGACTAAAAACTAATGGCGACCGATCTCCCGAATTCCAACCCTGATAGTCATCTACGTATCCATTTTCATCATCATCTATTCCGTTCCAAGGAATCTCATTCCTATTTATATATAAATTTCCGAGTAAATCAGGATGACTGGTATCTGCACCGTCATCGATATAAGCGATAACAACAGAGTCTCCATAGGTATTCACTCCATTCTTTTGATAGTTCCAGATGTATTCTAAACCAATATGTCCTAAATAGGGTTGATTTCCATAAAAAGCATCATTGGGAACTACACGTTTAGTAACCTCGCGATTTAAATGTGTAGTTCGAACCTCCGATAATTTTTCCCAATAGTCATCCGTTTTTAATTCAATGGAAGTCCACTCGACATCTGAATTCACTTCCCAGAGTCCCATTGGGGCATATATTTCCTTAACGGACTCAAAATCGCGCAAAAGTTGTTGAATCGAAGTTTCGGGATTTTTCAACCAAACAATCCGATTTAAGGGATTATTTTGGGCGGATAATTGACTCCCAAGAATAAAACCTATTAACAGTATAAAATTGCGCATACTTCAAAAATAAGAAAAGCTCTGCAATGCAGAGCTTTTCTTAAACATATATATATTGAACTTTTATTTTTTATTATTCAATCGAGCTTCACGAGCACGTACTTTTTCTAGATAATCATCGATACGAGCTTTTACATCTATAATTATCGCATCATCAGGATTTACTTCAAGCACCTTACCATAGTAATAGCTGGTTTTTTCGAAATTTTTATTCTTTTGAGCAAAGAAAGCCATATTCCGATATGCATTTTCAATATCTTTCTTATACTTTTCTTGCTGCTCTTCATTTAAACGAGCCAACCAATTTTCATAGGCTTGCGTAACACGACCACTGGTATCGGTAGGATCTATCAATGCACTGGTTGTGGCTATTAAATAATAACCCGAAATATAATTTGAATCCTGCCCAATAATTTCTTGATAAACCGTTAATGCATCTTCATTGCGATCCATAAAATTCAAACAACGACCTTCATAAAACAAATCAACCAGATTCAAAGAATCCATATTTTTAATTCGTTTCAATTCCAATGCTTTGTAGGCATAGTTATATGCATCGTTTTTACGTTTTTCAATATTGATCTTTAGCGTTTGGCCTTCAACTGTAGAGTCGTTTTTAGGTAATGCCGACAATTCTTTTTGAATTTCTTTTCCTAAATCGTAATACATATCCTTTACAGCGTCGTACATATTGATGTTCGCACGCAACGTATCTGAAAGAGATTTTTCGAATAATTTCCAAGCTGCATCGTATTGTGCATCTTTGAAAAGTAAATTCGCTTTGAAATAGGTTTCCCGATTCATGAGGCCACGATTTTGCTTTGAAACATGTTCTTTTTCGTACATTTCAAAGTTTTTCAAACCGTCTTTTATTTCCTCCTTGCTTGCATTCTTTTTACCTACATAGGCATAGGCGATAACTCCGTAAATATTAGAAACTTTATTTTGTGCTAAAAGGGCTTTACCTTCTGAAATGGCACGGTCAAATTCACTATTAAGGTATAAGGCTTCGACATAACGCACACGAGCGCTGAGGTTATTATTGCGTTTTAAATACTCTTCAAAGTAATAAATAGAACTGTCACGCATTTCCATTAGATTAAAAACCTCCGCCAATTGCCGATACGCTGGCGCATAGTTCGCATCTTTAGAAAGCGCCTGTTGTATCCGCATTTTTGAAAGTTCTAGGTTACGGGCTCTGCGATAAACGGTAGCCTCACGCAATAATGGACGCGGATCGTTGGGCTCTTCATATCCAGATACAATAAATTGTTGTACGGACAATGACAAATCGGTTTTATCGATTAACATCAATGCATCACCCAACAATAATTTACTTTCAAAATCATCGGTTGCCATAGCCAAATAATCTTTAGCTCTTTTGGCGTATTCAATAATTTGAGCCTCGCTAGCATAAGGTTGATTCAAATAGGCATTGGCAATTTCTTTATTGATTTCACCTCTGCGCTTCTTTTTTACGTCTTGAGCTTGTTGAAAGTAATTATCGGCCATTTGTTGGTTGCCTTGACGTAAAGACATAAACCCTTTACCAACCAATACCATTCTACATTTCGGTGCATTGATACCACCCTGTTCCAACATGCTAATTGCCGCGGCGGAATCCCCTTTAGCCATCAAATTAATGGCGGCATAATAGTAATTAGGACCTTCTTTTGGTTTCTTAGCGATTAAGGATTTGAATTCAGCTTCTGCGTCTTCGTATTGCTCATTACGAGCATATACTTGCGCCTTTTTAAGAGATTGAGCGCCTAATTGTGGCATTACAGCTCCCCAAAGCATTAATGAACTTAATATGTATCTTTTCATTTTGATTGCAAAAAAACTAATTTAATGTTAAACCATTGTTAAAACGTGTATAATTCCTTGGATAAATCGTGATATTCTCTACTTTATTCTATGAAAATCAAAAAAGTAAATAAAAAAACGCCTCCATGACGTAGTTATGACATTAATTTATATCAATTTGGATTTTCCTTCCTTGATAATTGGCAGGCACCAATCCCGATTTTTGGAGCAAAGCCTGACCCGACTGGCTATTTGCATAAATTACAAATCCTTTTACCAGTCCTGAATACCCTTGGGTTTCATAACTCATCAAGGGTTGTATTACTGGATATTGTTTGGCACTAATTTGGGACTGAAAGGGTAAAAAAGCATTACCCATTTCGTTTTCTACAGGTAAGATTCGTACCATTCGCTGTAAGGCCACCGATAAAGAATCCCGTTTATCTGCAATAGTATTCAAAGAAACCAAGCCCATAACATGGGCATTATTGGCTACATATTCCACTATTTCCTTATCGGTGGGAAGGGATTCACGCCTAAGTTTTATATAAGGGTGATTTCTGAATTGTTGAGAATCTGAACTTAAGCGTTGCACAAATCTTGTAAACGCTTGATCTTCAGAACACAACTTACCCCTTAGAATTAATTTCTCAATACCCGATTTTAACCAAAATGTTGAATCCATAAACGATACGCGATTGATATTAGATTCTTTCGACACAATACACACGGGGGCTGTATACCCAATCTGAATTTCATTCACGGTTGCATTTTTCTTGTCAGATAGCCAATTTTGTTCAGATTGGGAAAAAGTATCGTGCATAAAAATCCCTTGAAGTGAATCCTTCAACAATAAACCTACGAGTTCCTCCTTTTCGGCAAATACGGGTTTAATCGATGCTTTGGGATATTGAGAGTGAAAAATATACAACCATTGGCTGACTAAAAAACTATCGCCGGGTTCAAAACCTATTTTTATCTGTCCGGCAGTGGGTACGTCATTGGCTTCCCCCTGAAAGGAAATGTCGCTGCATGACACTTGAATAAGTACAGTTAAGGAAAGCAACCCTTGAATGAGCCTTTTAAAATGCATATGGTATATTCTTAATTTCATTATTCAATATTCAACTTTTTGCTTTTAAGCGTTTACTATTGCGCTTTTTGTTTTTTCTTAAACAAAAGGAATGCGTTCACACATTTAAAGCTTCCCCAAAGAATGATCACCCAAGGCAACGCTTTTTGAATACCACTAGAAGCAGCATTTGAAATAGTTTCGGGGGGATAATTCAGGAAGTAGACACCTATGCTAATGAATACGATTCCAGAAAAGGCATGGTACCAATGATTGGATTTCATTCTACAAAAATAAAAAAGGCCGGTGTGAAACCGACCTTTTTAATTAAATATGTTTGAAAAGTATATTAATGGGCGATCATCATGGTTTTCGTTTCGCTACGACCACCTGAAATTACCGTATAGGTATAAATTCCATTACTCAAATTGCTACCATCGATATTTAACAAGTGATTACCGCGCAACAAACCCTTATTTACTGTTGATTGTACCAAAGCCCCCATTGAATTGCGTACTTCAAGAGTTACATCACCTGGCTCAGAAAGGTAAATAGCCACATTCGAAGATTCACCGAAAGGATTTGGGAAGTTTTGTCCTACCACAAAAACATTACCTGTACCAATTTTTTCATTATTGATGCCATACATATGTCCAATCTCCTCGGTAATGATAGCTGCCACAGGAATTGCACTGTAATAAATGGTATTTAAAACTACTTCATGGTTTGCCATTAAAGTTGAATTATTCTGTAAGTTGGTACCAGGAACCTCATCTTGCTGCCACATAACATGCACAAAATCATCTACTTCGCGAGCTACGCATGCAAAATCGTCTTCTTTTTGATAGAATTGGGTGATGTTTTGAGTATTCCCCCAAGTAGAGCCGCCGTCGTTTGAATACACGATACCGATATCACGGAAATTCGCACTTAAGAAAGATTCATCTCCTTCAATAGGAATTGAAAAGGTAACAAAAATGCGGTTATTAGCATCCATTGCCGCACTAGGCTGACGCAAAACAGAGGTATTTCCCAATCGTGCAACGGTAGCTAATCCAGCTGGAACATTACCATCTTGTAAGGCTTGTGTATTAGCTTGAGTGATGGCATTTACACCGTCTCCATCGCGATCGAAAGAATTACCTGCAGCTATTAACATGTTATCGCCGGATGCCATGTTCTCATTCCAGTAAACCAATCCTTGGTAGCCTGGAAAGAAGCTGTAAGATTCATCTGTAGTATCTTCATCCAAAACTCGGGTTAGTCCCCAGAATGCATGTACTTTTCCGTCGTTATCGATTAAAACATCTACCGTTCCATCAGAGGTAAATGGAGTATCGATCATGAACTTTTTACCGGTAAAGGGTGCATAAGGAAAGCTATCGGCAAAATAGCGCTTCCATGTTTCACCCGCATCTGAACTTTTCCAAACAATAACTCCAGACAAGGCCGCCGAAGTAGCAATTGCAACGGTCTCACCTTTTACATCAATAGCATAATTATCTGCAGAACCAGCGTTGAATAAGGTAGAATCATAACCAGGTAAAACGGTATGTTGCTTATCCCAAGTTAAACCACCATCCATACTACGACTGTAAACCATAGGTCCGCGAACCCCATTAATCAATGGAGGACGAGATTCGCCTGGAGCTGCGGAATCTGTGTATGCACAAATCAAATGAATGGTATCGCCGGTGTTATCCGTGCGGGACCAAATTGGTTTGTATGGTGCTTGAGTTAAGATATTTACAGTTTCAGAAGGTCTAGCACCAGGAGTTGTAGATTTTGTCATGTAAAAACCACCACTTGTAGCATCGTGACCGATAATAAATACGTTTCCATCGCTTAACACACCAACATTCGACCAACCACTACGTTGAGTCGCTTCTACTTTCTCAGAACTTGCAGTTCCCCATTGTTGTGTAGATGCATCGTACATATTATAACCCGCACCACGGCCTGGAAAACCTGCGGCATCAGAAGAAGCGGTTGTCCAAGTGGCACTGATATTTCCATTAGCATGTTTTACCAAACGATGCGGCATTGCTGCATTGGATTGTAAATCATAGTAGGTTTCTCCTAATTTAATAAACGCGCTATGATCTGCAGCGCGGTTGCTTACACCACTTGGTTTTTTCTTTGTTCCATTTCCAGTAAACTCCTGTTTGTCGGTGGGCAATGTTCCATTAACTTTAATCTTTTCTGGACCACCGTAGACGGCGTTTTGCCATTTACTCGCCTGATTGGCAGACTGAGCGAAAGCAAAACTACTTGCCATTAATATGGCCGTTAGTGTGTATACTTTTTTCATATTATTAAATTGTCTTTTGCGAATTAACTCAATATGTATTGAAAAATAAAATTTAACTGCGATAATACAAGTGAAATTTGCGTCAGAAATCAGGATTTGAGAATATTCACTACCGTTTCGACTAATAAATCTCCATCGCTAGCGCTTCCTCTATGAATTCCCTTCAATCTTAAATCTAAGTATTTCAATTGATTCATCACATTTTCAAGATCTAATAAGCTAAACTTACTCTTAGCTTTCATGTATTCGTCTACGAAATAGGGATTCACACCAAGTGTTTTGGCGATTTCAAATTTATCCTTACTCACAGTCCCATGTAGCAACATGATATTGCTGAAATATTTATGTAACACGGCCAAATTGGGAATCATTTCTCCCCTTTCCATGGTATTTCCCATTTGGTGTGCAATTTGAATGGCTCTATTAAAGTTCCGGGCACCTAAGGCCGTTTGTAATTCGAAAATATTATATTCCCGATTAAAGCCAACGTGTTCGTCTACATGTTTAACACGAATAAATGGATCATCAACTGTTGCGAATATTTTCTCCAACTCATTATGAATTTTCGACAAATCCGCACCGATAAGATCAACCAAGCGATTAATGGCATCGATGTCAATTCTCCTGCCTTTTGATTCGGCAAAAACGGGCAACCAATCGCGCATCTGATAATCACGCAAGGGGCTAAATTCCGTAATTTTATGTTTTGAAGCCGCTTTTGCAAGTCGGCTGCGCATGTCTAATTTGCCTTTTCTTAAGGCGAGAACCAATACCGTAGATGCCAAAGGATTTTCAAAATACGAAGTTAGATTTTCCATATCCTTAAGATCTTGGGCATCTTTTACGACTATGAGCTGGTAATCGCTCATCATTGGATAGCGTTTAGCCATAGCAATAAGATCATTGCTGCTCAATTCCTTACCATAATGTACATGCTGATTAAAACTGCGCGATTCTTCGGGCACAACATGTTGTTCAAGCAATTGGGTAACGCGATCAATAAAATAGGTTTCTTCCCCAAACAAGACATAAATGGGCGTAAAACGTTTGGCACGAATTTCCTTTTCGTATTCAAGAAAAAGTTCAGTTGCACTTGCTTTTTTCGCCATGGAATTTGCTTATTTTCGTTGGGTTGGTACGCTTAAACTTTCCTCCGTTTGATTTTGACTCACGATTGGATGAGCAAAAAAAACTTATTTTCGATAGAGTAAGAAAAAAATTTATCCCCCTAAGCCCCGAGGAATGGGTGCGTCAGCATTGCATTGAATTTTTAATTGAGTATTTGGGTGTTTCACCCAATCTTATCGCAGTAGAGCGCCAAATAAAAGTAAACCACTTGACCAAACGCTTTGATATTGTATCTTTTAACAACCAAGGAAACCCAGTAGTATTGGTCGAATGCAAGGCCCCTGAAGTATCCATATCAGACAAAACACTGACACAGGCTGGACAATATCTCAGTAAAATAGACAGTCGGTATTTGTGGCTTTGTAATGGTTTTCAACATATTTGGATGTTGAAATCTGAAGATAAATTTTCGATTATTGACTTTCCAACAAACTTAAATTAAGGGAGATTAATTTCAAATTCACTGCCACCTTTAGTGATTTTTACGATACGATTGCATGCTCCTGTTTCAAAAGGATCAAAATCGATATTATACCTATTATAATCATTTAACAGTACGATGATTCCTTTATTCGCGTAGTCTGAACACCCGTAATCATAACGTACCTGAAGCGGAAGTGTAATATTCCAATTGTATTTTTCATTCCCTTCTTGCCAGATTCCTTTGCCATCAAATTCTAATACATCCCCAATCAATCCAGGAGTTTGATGGTCTAAAATGTTACGATATGTTAAATTGCCTAGACAATTAAAAATTTTCCTTCCAGTGTTTGTCGTTTCCTCAATTTTAAGCTTATCTAGATTAATGTCGTATCGATCATTGATTAAGCGCTCAATAGTAAAATCACCCTCGAGCACATAATTACGACCATCGGGCAATTCAAGTTTATAAGGATTTGTTTTTGAAATGCGAACTTTGTGCAAGCTGCCAATCTCCGTGTAATTGAAGAAAACCACCACTTGAATGGCTCCTTCTCGCACTTTTCGATCAAACATATTAGGGGAATTCCCTCCAAAAGCAATTTCATAAATAATCGAATCGTCATCTGAAAATACCGAATCGAGCAAGTTTACTTTTGCTCCTAATTGGGCACTAATGGAATCTGCTTGAATTTGAAATAAGCCTTTATAAAGTAAATTTGAATTAACATGTTCAATAACTTCTATTACACTGATGGGTGCATGTATAGCAAGGGAAAAGTCAACGGCTTCGTTAACATTATCGCTAGGTTCTTCGTAAATTTTTTCACAGGATGTACCCAAAAAAACACTTATAATCACAAGATTTAAAAGCCTAATTAAAAAGGCTCCCCGTTTCCTTGTTTTTATAAGTCCCATAATTATATAGACAAATATACGCAATACATCCCCCAAAACATTAGAAAGTATAGCGATCTAATACCCGAATAATTGCTTCGCATACGGTTTTAATTTGATGCATTTCGATAATTAGCGGCGGTGCTATGCGAATCGCATTTTGATTAAACAAAAACCAATCGGTAAATACCCCTTCATTCAAAAGTTGTTTGTTGAAATCAATAATTTCAATTCTTGGGTCGAGGTGACAGGCCAAAAGCAATCCTTTTCCGCTTACTTCATTAATATGTTTATGCTGTAATAACTCCTTGAAATATGCTTCTTTTTGGGAAATTTGATACGTATTAATCTCAGAGTTTATCACCTGTAGGTTAGCCAAGCCGGCAGCACAACAAACGGGGTGTCCACCGAAAGTCGTGATATGACCCAGTATGGGATTGTCTGCAAAATGTCGCATCAAGGATTGATTGCTTACCACACAAGCAAGGGGCATCCCACCTCCTATTGCTTTCCCTAAAACTAAAATATCCGGAATTATACCGAACCACTCAAAAGCGGTAAAATTTCCGGTACGATATACTCCGGTTTGGATTTCATCAAATATCAACAAAGTTTGGGTACGGTTGCAGTAATTTCTGAGGGCTTGAAGATATTCTTGCTGAGCAATTCGAGCTCCTTGTTCTGCTTGTATCAATTCAACGATAACGGCTGCAACTCCATCTTGGGGTAATTCTTGTATGGCGGATACATTGTTTTGTTGGATATAATACACATTATTCAATAAGGGCCGGTAACGTTGCGTGAAATAGGGATCATTCATTAAAGAAAGCGGGCCTTGACCACTCCCGTGATAGGCCAAATTCTGGGCGATGAAAGCCGACCTGCCGGTCGCTCTTTTGGCCAATTTCATAGCGGCGTCAATAGCTTCTGAGCCGCTATTAACAAAATATACGTTATTTAAAGTTTTGGGCAATAATGAAGTAATTAGGGCACTGAATAATGCAGGAGAGTCGTGAACAACTTCCCCATAGACCATAATATGCATGTGTTTATCTACCTGGTCTTTTATAGCTTGCACTACTTTAGGGTGTTGATGACCTAAACTACTTACTGAAATTCCCGAAATTAAATCGATATATTCTCTGCCAGCATCATCGTATAGATATACCCCTTGAGCCCGATCTACCTTCAGGGCTATTGGAGCCATGGTTGTTTGGGCCATATGTTGAAAAAACAGGGACTTGATAGATGCGTGCACATGCAAAAATACACAAATAAGAATCGACAGAAAATGTGCTAAATAAAAAAGACCGCCGAAAAGGCAGTCTTTTTGTAAAATCTCAAAAGTAAAATCTTATTTTACCTTATCGCTTAATTCAGCTCCTGGCTTGAAACGTACCACTTTCTTTTCAGCGATGTTAATTTCAGCACCGGTTTGTGGGTTTCTACCTTTGCGTGCACTACGTACGCTAGTAGAGAATGTACCGAAACCTACTAGAATTACTTTGTCGTTTGACTTTAATGCATCAGTAGTTGCTTCGATGAAGCTGTTTAATGCAGTTTGAGCTTGGGTCTTGGTGATACCAGCATCTGCTGACATCTTACCGATTAAATCTGACTTGTTCATATTTTTGGATAATTTGGTTGTTAATTGATTGGGCTCAAAAGTAAGAAACTCTTTTATATTCGCAAACTTGGAAAGATGATTATCTGTAATTTACTTATTCACTTTTGACTAACAAAATATAACCTTATGCCTAAATCAACCCATAACCATTTGATTTACTGCAAAATGCAACATTTCACTTGGGTTTGATTTATTCCAAATAATTTTGGATTTATGGTAAAAATCACCTCTTTTAAGGAGTAAATCTTGCAGTTTTTGTCTTATTTCTAATAAGTTTTTACCCTCAAAAAGTGGGCGTTCCTGCGGATTCGCATAAATTCTGGTTTGAATGGTACCTAAATCTGTATTGATAAATACGGTTAATCCGTGATTTTGCATCCATTGCATGTTATCGGAATGTGCGGCAGTTCCACCACCACAGGCGATTACTAGCTTGCTCATTTTTTCTGTATTCCTCAATATTTGAGTCTCTTTTTCACGAAAAGCGTCTTCTCCAAATTGTAGAAAAAACTCGCTGATAGTGCTATTGGACTCTTGGGCTATACGTTCATCCAAATCCATAAAATCCCAATTCATTTTTTGGGCAAGCCATCGTCCGATGGTTGTTTTTCCGGATGCAGGTAAACCTACTAAATATACTTTATGCATGCTTTAATCTAGGATCAATCCAAACATACAACCATTCCGTAAATAGATGTATGATGAAAAACAAACATGCTGTTAATAAAACGGCGCCCATTACCACCGGAAAATCACTTTGCTGCAATGCTTCGATACTCACTTTGCCCATTCCCTTCCATTGAAATATGTACTCCGTAAAGAAGGATCCTGCAAGTAAACTGCTGAACCACCCCCCTATTGAAGTAATAATTGGATTCATTGCATTGGGGAGCGCATGTTGCCATATGACCTTTTTTTCTGACACTCCTTTTGCACGAGCAGTTTGTATGTAGTCTAAACTTAAAATATCTACCAATGTATTTCGCGTTAGCTGAATAAACACGGCTAAAGGCCTAATTCCTAAAGCCAACGCCGGTAAAATCAAATGTGATAATTTTAATATCCGAAAAGATCCATCGGTACTGAGTTCCATCCAACTTCCCGTCATGGGAAGTCCGGTGTAGGTACGAAAAACAAATCCAAACAACCAAGAGAATAACATCGCTGAGAAAAAGGATGGCACCGAAATTCCAAGTGTGGAAAATGCTATTATGGCGCGATCTAATGCACTGTTTTGATTTGCAGCCGCCCAAACCCCTAATGGAATTCCGAGTATTAATGCAACAAACATCGCGGCAAATGTTAGGATCAGAGTGCCTACAAAGGCCTCTTTAAGCAATGCATTAACGGGTCGTTTCGTCTGAAAAGAAGTTCTTAAATATGGCCACTTTACTCCAAAGGAATATCCTCCCATTTTTATGAACCTGCCTGAAACATATACTGGAACGCTTTCGGTTTTATAGACCGAAACAAAACTCACATCATTAAGATAATACAAGGCTTGTTTCCAATTTGGCTGATCTAAACCGAGTTCTTTAACAATCGCTTCGGTGGTTGCTTTGTCGGTGCGTTGCCCACTTAAAATTTGTTCTGGACCGGGCAATGCCTGAAATAGCAGAAATACCACCAAAACTAAGCCCACAATCACTGAGCCCAAATAAGCGATTTTATTGCGTATTTTATTAATCTTGATTGAGGATAATCCCATCTGTCAACGCCAATAATTCTGAAAAAACGGGTATATGATTTCCGCTATATTTTGCTAAAACGGTGCTTCCTTTGAACAAATAGAGGGTTGGGTTATACCGCGCCATGGTCATTAGCATCTTTTGATCTGCAGCATACATTTCGAAAGGCAAATGATGTTTTTTGATAAACGCTGTACTTGGACCCAAGGATGCTGAACTCAATGCATAAAAATCCCAACCCTGTTGTTTGGCCAAAGCGTATAAGGTTTTAATTTCAGATAAAGAAGCGGTATCGGCTTCACTTAAAAAGGGCATAATAAACACCATTTGGTAATTCTTGGATTGTAAGAAACGATCTTTCAAGTCTTCACCAGTAGCTAAATTATAAATCGCAAAATCGTGAATAGGCGATTTATATCCCTCTACAATAATTTGTCGATCTTGTCTTACAAACGTAAATCCCTTATCCGTATAATCGGCATATTCCAAGGTTGTAACCTTAACCGAATCTTGTTCTTTTTGCATTACAAAGCGGATTTGTATGCTATCGCTCGCTCTTTCGCCTTCAGGGATATGTTCCATGATGAATTTGATATCATTGCCCTTTTTATAAGGTAAAAAATCCCAAACTGGAAGATACAGGTAACAATAAATTCCAAAGCCAAAAGTTAAAACACTAAATATGCCCATTACTAGGTGGGACTTTCCCTTAACCAATAGCGATCTATTGTGTTTCCATCCAATTATAAGAATGAATACCGCCAAGGATAGGATTAAATCCTTTTTAAAGGATGTCCACGGCTCCAATTTTAAAAAATCTCCAAAACAACCGCAATCGGTAACTTTATTAAAGTATGCACTATATCCTGTTAAAAATGTAAAAAAGCCAATCAAAAAAGCCGTTATAACGACGGTTAACTTGATTTCATACCCTATAAGCATCGCAAGGCCAAGTAAAACTTCTAATGCGCAAAAGAAAATAGAAAAATATAGAGAATACGATTTACTCGATTTAAACAAGTCACTTAAAAATCCCGAAGGTTTTACAAGCATTTTCAAATCATAGGTAAAGCCTCGTTGTACATTTTTTTGTGCAATTTCGATAGAATCCAATCTGAAAAATTGGGTATTGGGACCTACCCTGGAACTATATTCATTGTCACCCAAGGGTATAAAGCGTAAACCAAATTTATCTGGGAACGCATTTTTGTTCTGAAAAGTGGTACTTCGTTCAATTCCTCCCCACTTGAAATCAATCGCACATTTGTTACTGGTATCGCTTATAATTTCAAGTTTTACAACCTTTTTATCATCAGATGGATACAAGACAAACTTATCATCAAATACGATATGATTCTCAAAAAGTATCTGCATTTGCACGGAATCCTGCTTGGGGGCAACATCTTCCGCAAAAACATCAAAATATTCATTTAATTTAATGGAAAACCCTGCAGGATCATTGAGTTTCACCATACCGGAGAAGACGAACAACGCTCCGGTTAGCAGTTTTATTAAGTTAAATAGCACTTTCATTTTTTTGCTCTGTTAATCGGATCAGAGCAAATATAGCATAGTTGATGATATCTTGAAAATTAGCTTCTACGCCTTCACTTACGTTTGTTACCCCTAAATTATCCTCAATTTGCTTGATACGAGCCAACTTTACCAGGATCATATCCGTTAAACTACTCACCCGCATCTCCCGCCATACTTCTCCGTAATCTGAATTCTTCAACATCATAAGATCTTTCGTCGCTTGAATCCAAAAATCGTAATATGCATTGATTTCTTGAATACTTTCCTCCTTTTGATCTTTTTGGGGATGCGCCAATTGAATCAACGCCATCAAGGAATAATTTACGATTCCTAATAACTCGCCATAAATATCGTCACCTACATGATTTTTACCACTACTTTCTATATTTCGAATTCTTTGTGCTTTAATGAGGATCTGATCGGTTAAACTACTTGGTCTGAATAGGCGCCAAGATGGCCCATAATCCGTGTTTTTTTGCTGGAATATATCCTTACTGAGGGATACTATAGAATCGTATTGTGCGGAAGTGTTCGACATTCCTCACAAAGATATTTAAGTTCATTGTTTTTTCTTATTCTTGGACGTATATTTCCGTCAATGCAAACTTTTGAAGATATTTTTAATGATTTGAATTCCGCTCAGAAAGAGGCTGTAAAAACTATAGATGGACCCGTTATGGTGATTGCCGGCCCTGGAACCGGTAAAACACAAATTCTGGCGACACGAATATTAAATATCTTAAAAACTACGGATACACGTCCCGAAAATATTTTATGTTTAACCTACACAGAAGCCGGGGCCACAGCCATGAGACAGCGTTTGAGTACTTTTATGGGTACGGATTCCTACAGAGTCAATATTTACACCTTTCACGGTTTGTGTAACCGATTAATTTCCGAACGTCCTGATTTATATTCCCGACGCGAATTGCGCGTAATAGACGATTTGGAACGGGTTGAAATCTTTCAAGAAATTGTAGAATCCCTCCCACATGATTCTAAAATAAAAAATTACGAATCTTACGACACGAACCTGCATTGGCAGCTAAACCAAACTTGGAATGCCATGCGAGAATTGCAATTAAGCACGAGCGATTTACATTCATACATCGATAAGTTAAAAGATGCAGAGTTTTTTAAAGCGTGTTTCCCCAATTTGGTTTACAAACGTAAATCCGGAACCTCAAACGTAGGTGACATCAAACAGAAAGAATTCGACGCTTTATTTGGGAATTGGGAAAAACTCCTTGCTGCCGCAGAATTGTCTTCGTTATATACCGACCTTAAAGCAGAACGGGGCGTTTATGAATTCAGCGATATGATCGATTGGGTACATGCCAAATTAAATGAAGATGAAGATTATAAACTTAGTGTCCAAGAGCGGTTCCAATTTGTTTTGGTAGATGAATTTCAGGACACTTCCTATCAACAAGGCGATATTTTACGGCTGCTAACCGATTATTGGGGCGAAAACGCGAATTGTTTTGTGGTTGGCGACGACGACCAGAGTATATACGCTTTTCAAGGTGCTCGGGTAGGAAACATGTTAGAATTTAAACATCGGTATGAACATACCCTTAAAACGATTGTACTAACAGAAAACTACCGCAGTACTCAAGAAATCCTCGATGCATCTTCTAAATTAATTAGGCATAATAAATTGCGCTTGGTCAATTCAGATTCGCAATTAACGAAAGACTTAGTCAGTTCAGGTAAAAATAGAGATTTTCCTGCAATTCCGCCTACAGTTCATGCCTATGTCAATGAATTTCACGAGATATTGGGGGTTACTTCAGACATACAAGAATTGATTTCCCAAGGAACTGAAGCCCATGAAATCGCACTTATCTATCCCAAACACCGATTTGCCGATGACTTTATCGATTTATTCCGAGAACGCAATATTCCTTTTGTACTCAATAAAAAAATAAATATTCTCACGGAACCCATTATTGGGTTATTACTCGATTGGTTGCAATTTATCCATTGTGAAATGAAGGAACCGAATAGCGGTGAATATTTGTTATATACATTATTAACCAGCGATTTATATCCATTCCGACCTATCGCCTTGAATCAGTTAAGCACCGATATCCAAAAAATCAGAGGAAACAAAAGAGGCCTAGATCGAAAATCCAATTATAGTTGGCGAGAACATTTAAATGCCATTAAAATGGGTGATATAGAAGCGACTTATTTGGAATCAGCAGAAAAAGAAACCTTGGGAACCCTCCATACATTTATGGAGAAATGGATTAAATTAGCCTCTTCGACCACCTTAGGTAATTTAGTATCTCAAATATTTTCGGAATTTGGCTTTTTGGCAATGGCAACGCGCGATTCCAACAGTCATTGGTTGATGGAAGTACTTCATACTTTTATTTCTTATGTGAATCAACAGTGCGAACGTTTCCCCTTTATTAAATTACACGATTTATTGAATCAAATTGACACCCTTAAATCTGCCAATATCGAAATCCCTCTTGAAAAACGAGTGGGAAATAGCAAGGGTGTGCAATTATACACTGCTCATAGTTCTAAAGGCCTAGAATTTGACCATGTTTTCATTATCAGAGGTTTAGAAAAAGAATGGGGAGAAGCCTCTGCCATTTCCTATCCTTATAAATTAAGAGAACTCCTAGAAGCGCATCGAGGGATATTAGAAGCTGGTGAAGAAGCCGCTCATGCTTTGGAGGAACGAAGAAGGCTGTTTTTCGTTGCCCTTACCCGGGCAAAGAAGAGTGTGCATATTTCTTATTTCAATCAAAAATTAACAGAAAGTAAAGACAGTTTGGTACCCGCTCAATTTATTGGTGAAATGCTTCCCGAATACTTTCAGGGAAATCCTAAAAATCGAGAACTCGAGTCTAAAGATTTGCTTTGGGCTCAACAACAAATATTATTACGAAAAGGGAAACCTGTTTTAGAAGTTTCTGCAGAAGATTGGCTTCAAGAGCGTATAAAGGGATTTACATTTTCACCCTCTTCTATTCAAAGTATCTTGAAATGTGGGGTTACCTTTTATTTTAATTATATCATACGAGTTCCTTCAAGTCCAAGTGAGTATCTGTCATATGGAACGGCAATGCACGCATGCATGCGCCATTTAGTTGATACCTATCGAGAGGAAAAAAGATGGATCGACATTGAAGATTGGCAACAATATTTTCAATTTCAAATGAACCGGATGAAGGGGAGTTTCACAGAAAAGCAATACGAGTCTCGATTGGAACAAGGACAAAATATCTTGAAGGCACTCTGGATCGAAAAAACACAGGCTTATGCGCATTACCAAAATACCAAAACTGAATTTCCTATTCAGGCAGAAGTTGAAGGAGTACTGTTAAAGGGGAGCATCGATAAAATTGTAATTGATGGAAATCGTGCTTGGGTAGTCGATTACAAAACAGGAAAAGTAGATAATATACGTAAAAAAAGCAAGTTGAGTACTCGATATAAGCCCGGAGATATACCCGCAGATTATTGGTTGCAAGTGGGTATTTATCATTTAATGTTAAATGCCCATAAAGAATTGGGCTTACAGAGTGAAGGTGGAATTATTGAATCCTTAACAGCCAATGAAAATGGTATTTTCGAATGCCATGATTTGTATTATAATACAGAGGAAACCTCAATTTTACGCCAACTTATACGCGATGCACAAACGCGTTTGGATGGCCGAGATTTCCTAAATGGCTGTGGTAAAGACAATTGTCATTGGTGTCAGTTTACCAAACAACAAGGCTGGGTAAAGTATATACCAGAATCAGAATAACGTTATAAATGAAATGAAAGATCAAGCTTGCGGCAGGCTTTTTCACAACAAAGTTCTTCCGCACGCTTTCTGCTTTTATTTACTTCGGTAAACCAAATTTCGCCATCTACCAGAAGGGAAACTGTATGTTTTCCATGTCTTGATTCATCTTCTTGGGAATGGTCCCAACTGATTACTTTTTGATTTTTTTGGATCCACTTCATAAAAACAGCCTTATGGCTTACGGTTGTTTTCATTAATTTGTCCATATCTAAATATTGGCCCATCAATCGGTGCCGGATAAACCAAGACACACTTTTATAACCCCTATCCAGATAAATTGCACCTATTAAAGCCTCTAGGGCATTTCCGCCAATGCTTTTCACGGCGGCATAATTTTTTTGAAGTTCGGGTTTCATTTGTATGAAATCCGCAAGTCCCATTTTATGGGCTAAGTCACTCAATTGATCTCTATTTACGATACGGGTTCTCATTTCTGTGAGAAATCCCTCATCGCGATAAGGGAATCTATTGAATAGAATTTCTGCAACAATGGCGTCTAAAATAGCATCGCCAAGAAATTCGAGTCGTTCGTTATTGGTGAAGGCTATTTTATTGAAGTCACGAGGTTCTCCAACAGAAGAATGGGTAAAGGCTTCTTTGTAAATTTTGATGCGAATTGGACGTACTCCTGTAAGTCGATATATCGATCTTCGAAGGTGTTTATGTTTGGAATTAAAAAGCAATTGCCAAATGCTATTCGGAGTATTTCTTAAAAATAACCGATGCATTATGTCCACCAAAACCGAAGGTATTGCTCAAAGCGGCATTTACCGTTCTTTTCTGAGCATGGTGTAAGGTTAAATTCAAGCGGGGATCAATATCGGGGTCAGCATTTTGATGATTTATGGTTGGAGGCACGATATCGTGTTTTACAGCCATAACACAAGCAACTGCTTCGATAGCACCTGCACCACCCAATAAATGCCCTGTTTGAGATTTTGTAGAACTGATATTTAAATCGTAAATATGTTCTCCAAAAACTTGAGTAATCGCTTTGATTTCTGCGATATCGCCCAAAGGAGTTGAGGTTCCATGAACATTGATATAATCAATTTCGCTGGGTTTAAGATGTGCGTCTTCTAGGGTTTGAAACATCACGTTTCTTGCACCTAATCCTTCGGGATGTGGAGCCGTAAGATGATATGCATCGGCGGTCATTCCGCCCCCAACGACTTCTGCATAAATTTTTGCTCCACGAGCTTTTGCGTGATCTAAATCTTCTAAAATAAGAGATGCTCCGCCTTCGCCCATTACAAAACCATCTCTGTCCTTATCAAAAGGTCTAGATGCGGTGGAATAATCATCATTGCGTTCACTCAAGGCCTTCATATTACTGAAACCACCTACAGCGGGTTCATTCACACAAGCTTCAGAACCACCTGAAACGATGGCATCTGCTTTACCTAAGCGTATCAGGTTGAAAGCATCGATTAGCGCATGCGTTGAAGAGGCGCAAGCGGAAACGGTTCCGTAATTAGGACCTCTTAAATTATGTTTAATCGAGATATAGCCGGCGGCTATATCAATAATCATTTTAGGAATAAAAAAGGGCGAAAAGCGCGGTGCGCCTCCGCCCTTGGTGTAGGAAACGACTTCATCAAAGAAAGTGGATAAACCACCAATACCAGCGCCCCAAATAACCCCAATGCGATCGAGGTTAACAGGTTGTTGCAGAAGACCGCTGTCCACAATAGCTTCATCGGCACAAGCCATAGCATAATGTGTGAACGGATCCATTTTACGCGCTTCTTTCCGATCCATAAAGCTAAGCGGATCGAAGTTTTTAACTTCACAAGCAAACTTAACCTTGTAGTTTTCGGTATCAAAATGCGTAATCAGGTTGGATCCACTCGTCCCTTGTACGAGGGCATTCCAATATTCTTCTAGCGTGTTACCAATTGGAGTAAGTGCTCCCATACCGGTAACAACAACCCTTTTGAGTTGCATAGATTACTTTTTATTTTCTTCGATGTATTGTACCGCTTCGCCTACCGTTTGAATTTTCTCAGCTTGATCGTCAGGAATGCTGATGTCGAATTCCTTTTCGAATTCCATGATTAACTCAACGGTATCCAAGGAGTCTGCGCCCAAATCGTTGGTGAAACTCGCCTCGGGAATAACCTCTGATTCATCAACGCCCAACTTATCGACGATGATAGCTTGTACTTTTTCTGCAATTTCTGACATGATTCGTTTTATTTTTTGCGGTACAAAGAAACATTTTTTTCTTGAGATGCGAACGAAAATTTTATTTTTGTAATCAAAATTGTCTACCAAACGCCACAAATCGAAATCTACAATGCTCGGTGACCAATTCAGTTACCTTGCTTTACATTGTAATTTTGCCCCTTTCGAATTGGCCTGGCAAATAGCACAACAAACCTCCATTCAATTCAAATGCGAAAAACAACCTTTCAAAAATCAGGGCGTTCAACCGCATTCAGAGCACATTTTGTATTTCTTCCAGGGAAATCAACAGGTTCCTCGCACATGGCTCCTGCAAAACCAGGGTACAGAATCGGTATTAACGGTAAGCAAGCCCCCAGTAGATTTTTGGATGGTTTGGGAAAACGAAGAGGATTTGCCAGGTGGAGATTTTTGGATTTATACCCTAAAAGATAAAGGCCTCGTTCAAATGGCGTATCTTTACCCCCTTAATAGAAGCAGTAAAATTACTTGGTGCTTCGACTTACCTAATTTGATACCGAATAATCCCAATGTATAAAGAGAATTTTAACAAAACCAAAATTGTAGCAACTGTTGGACCGGCGAGTTCCTCCCTTGAGCAATTAGAAAAACTGATAAAAGCAGGTGTGGATGTTTTCCGATTGAATTTTTCACATGGTGCTCATGAAATACATGCGGCAGTTGCACAAAATATTCGTATTCTAAACGAAAAATTAGGATGTCACGTCGCAATTTTGCAAGATTTACAGGGTCCCAAATTGCGTATTGGCAAGGTAGATGGGGTTATTGATTTGGTTCCAGGTGAAAGTTTAAAGGTAACAACCGTTCAACAAATTTCTACCGCTGAAATGTTATCGGTTAGCTATGAACGATTGGCACAAGAAGCCAAAAAAGGCGATCGAATTTTATTAAACGACGGTAAACTGGAATTGCAGGTAACCGATATCTTGAGCGATACTGAAATCGAAGCCTTAGTCGTAAATGGAGGACCACTTACTTCAAACAAGGGTTTTAACCTTCCCAACACGCAAATTTCAGCCCCTTGTTTAACTGAAAAAGATCTTGAAGATTTGGCATTTGGATTAGAGTTAGATGTCGATTGGATTGCACTTAGTTTCGTGCGCCGTGCAGAAGATGTTATTGAATTGAAAAATTTAATTGCCCAGAAAGGCAAACGAGCTAAAGTAATCGCAAAAATAGAGAAGCCCGAAGCTGTTGAAAATTTCAATGAAATTGTAGCGGTTACCGATGCCGTGATGGTTGCTCGCGGAGATTTAGGGGTGGAAGTGCCTTTACAAAGGGTTCCCTTGATTCAGAAAAACTTAGTAGATATCTGTATCAAACACGGTAAACCTGTAATTATTGCCACCCAGATGATGGAAAGTATGATCGAAGACAGCATGCCTACCCGTGCTGAAATTACCGACGTCGCAAATGCAGTATTGGACGGTGCAGATGCTGTAATGCTTTCCGCTGAAACATCTGTAGGTAAATATCCTATTCGTGTAGTAGAAATCATGAATAGCATCATTACAGATATTGAACAAGATAAACGGGTATATTATAAAGGGGAACGACCCAATAAAACCTCTCCTTCTTTCGCTTCAGACGAAGTTTGTTTCACGGCAGTGCGAATGAGCGATCATTTAAATGCCGCAGCAATCGTTGCCATGACGAAAAGTGGATACACTGGATTTAAAGTAGCGAGTTACCGTCCTGAAGCCGCTATTTTCATTTTCACCAACAATCCTACCCTACTCAATACATTGAATTTGGTTTGGGGCGTTCGTGGATTTTATTACGATAAATACATCAGTACCGATCAAACCTTCGACGATGTTGTAGCTATTCTAAAGGAAAATGGACATGTAAAACCTGGTGATTATGTAATCAACAGCGCAAGCATGCCTTTATTAAAAAAGCAACGCACAAATACGATTAAGGTTACCCAAGTCGATTAATTTTTTACTCGGTTACCTGTTTCTTCCTTTTATATACGGGAACCGTACTACACGGTTCTCCGTACATTATGGATTGTGCGGTATGCACTAGTTTCTCGGTCACATATACGTATGCATAGGCAGGAACCTCAATATCTGAACACCCTTTTATTACCATTTTTGCATCTTGATATGCGGAAAAATCAATCGTTTTAAGTTGTTCTTCCCAAATTTTATTTTCCAATCCGGCTAAATCTCCGAAGTATATTGTTTTAGCAATGCCAGAAAGTTTAGAACTGATGAGCATATATGCCCAAGTAGGAATAATTGCATCAACAGAACATCCAATTGCAATATGTTGATCGGCATAAGACGACCAATCATGATCTTTTATCCAGGCTCTGAAATCTTTTTCCTTGAGCACCATTCCCATAAAAAGGGTTTCTTTTATATCTAAAAACACACGAGTACCCTGAGGATAATAGTGCTCTAAATTCAGTGTTATTAATCCACTTTGTGCAACTTTATTCACCAATGAATTTTCCATACACACAAATTTAGGGGCAATTTGCATACTTATGGTGCTTATGTTTTCCAACTCGACGATTAAGTGTATATTTGAAACAATTCTTTCGATGAACGCACGCAGAGCGGCCATAGCTTACTTAACCATCCTTTTTTTCTCCGTTACGGGGAACATTCAGGCACAGAGTATTCCTAATAACATCAAACAACTTGATGAAGTTTATAGGTTTTACAATACTTGGGCAAAATTATATGCCAATGATTTATTCAGGACCGTTTATCCCGGTCAATCTACATTGACCTTCGGAGGATCTCAAATGTTATCACCGAGTGCATGGGCCGTTGAATTGCGCGGTGGGGTAATTTCTCGCTTTCCTAGTGATATTTCAGAAAAAACCTACACGGCCTTAGATTCATTTAAAAACATCGATTACGCCGTACTTAACACTTCAGAGTCCGCCCTTCGATTCAAGCAATACAACGAAATACTCACCCCCGAAGAGGAAATTTTCTTTACGGTTTTTAACGACCAAGGAGTCCCCATGAATTCGACTCTCAATGGAAAAGATTCTGCAAGATGGAGAATTCCTTCTTTGAACCAACTAGGACTTACCGAACAGATCGCCCCTCAGATTACTGCCACACTTAGATGGGCTCCGGGATATGCATTTGAATTAGGAGGAACGTATTTAATTTATAACTCAGACCCACTGACAAATAGCCCCAATGTTACCGGGAATAGAAACCGCTTTTATCATGTGAATTTAGCCCATGATGTATTGTATTGGTTTCAAAACCTGCATGTTAAAGGCTGGCATCTAACATTGAATGCGGGACTGTCGAACTGGAATCAAAGTATAAATTTAAGCAGCAGTACGGCCTTATATCAAAACTATTCCATCGAAAATACCCAGGTGACCTTTAATTCTAACTTGAGTAGAATTGATATTTTTAACCGAACAACCCAATACGGCCTGAAAGCAGGAAAATCTTGGCATAATGTTGAGGTTTATGGGGGGCTAGATTATTTATTTTCCTTTGGTGGAATAAGCGACGATGGATTTGTAAATGCAAAATTCGATGATGAAGCAGACGGATTTAATTTTCGCAGGTATCGGGAATTTTTCTTCTCTGGTGTATCTAACCATCAAATTTACAACCTGCATTTGGGTGCTATGTTAGGTCAAAAAAGTCTACGTGTGTGTGCCCAATACAACTTTTTAAGCAATGGAACCCAACAAGCTTCGGTTTGTGTGAAATATGTATTTCACGACAATGAAAAACATCCTTGGCAATTAGACGAACCAGAATCGATGTTTTTTGATCCGACGAAAAGGCAAATTAAAACCAGAACCGTAATCATGGTTCGCGATGAAACGGATGGAGATTATAAAGAACAAAAATAAATCCCCATTTACCCTAATTTACCCAGCTCCATAGACAAAACGATCTCGTAAATCCTATTAATAACCTAGTTAATAGGATTTAATTATTGCGACGTCTCAGCTAATTTTAAGCCCTTATACTGTTGTAAGTGTATATTTTATCTTCAAATGCAATTGCTTCTGACTCGGATTTTGATTCTGACTTTTTTATTATTTCTGTTATAAACATTTACTCCTTTTTCAAATGCAATTGCTTTTGTCCCGGATTTTGAACCGGTGCTATCTTCAGCAGGTCCAAACTCTTCATGGTAAAGCGCCAAACCGTCGTATAAAACCCGAATTCTGGCAAACCGGTTATTTCCAAATCTAAAATAGAATAATCTTTGTTCGACTTCCAAGTACCTTCATATTTGGTACCTGCTGCAAATATTTCCAATGGGCCGTCGTAAAAGGTACCTTTACGAAGGTAAATATCGTGATTGTCATAGGTGGGTGTTAAATTATTTCCAGAAGAATCCACAGCTAGAATTACTTTAATTTTTTTATCCAAAACCAGTAATGCAAACATTTGTTCCAGGTAAGCCTGTCCTCCACTGGTGTCGATTTTCGTCGTATCTACCTGGGTTGTATCCGTATTATCCGTAGGTTCCTTCTCGCAGGCAGGGAGGGTACTCAATGATGCAATAAGCACAATAACGCCCAATATTTTGAAAAATCGCTTTAAATCCATATCCAAAAATACCACATTCGGCCCTTAATTCCTTCTTTTGGAGGGATTAAGGATATCTTAAATTGGAATTGCAAGTGGTTTTTCGGATTTTTGAAAGATGAAATTGCTCCGTTACTTAGGAATAATTACCCTCTTAGGATTTTTAAATCCGTTAAATGGAAAAAACATGCACTATACGCTAACCATACCCGAACCTTCAAATCACTACGCCGAAATAACACTCAAATTTCAAGCCGATAAAACAGGAGATTATTTTTTTAGCTTACCCACTTGGACACCAGGTAGTTATCTTATCCGTGAGTTTTCTAAGAGCATCGAACAGGTTGCTGTTTTTGCAACTAAAACTGCTCTCCCCTATGAAAAAGTGGCCAAAAACAGATGGCGGATAAAGGTTGAATCTCCAGGCGAAATAACCATTGCTTATAAGGTGTATTGCTTCGAGTTTTCGGCTCGCACCTCATTTATTGATGCAGATCAGGCCTTAATTAATGGTGCTTCGGTATTTATGTATGTAGAAGGATTGGAAAATCAGCCCGGTAATGTATCCATCACCCTGCCCACAAACTGGAAATCCCATATTTCCTCTTTGCAGGATCACAAAATGGATGGAGGCATTCGGTATGACTTTTTGAATTATGACATTCTTATAGATGCTCCCATTCAATTAGGGAACTTCGAGGTTTTTCAATTTGATGTGTTGAACATTCCTCATTATGTGGCAATGATTGGCGCTAACAATGCAGATATACCCACATTGAAACGTGACATGCAGAAAATGTGCGCTACTATGGCCAAAATCGTTGGGGAATTTCCCAAAGACATCGAACCCTTTAAATATGTTTTCATTGTACAACATGTAATGGCCGGAGGAGGTGGAATTGAACATTTGAATAGCACGGTTTTGGTGATGCCCCGTTTTAACTATAGCAATTCACGAACCTATCAAGGATTCTTAAGTTTGGTGGCGCATGAATATTTCCATTTATGGAATGTTAAACGCATTCGTCCGGTAGCACTCGGTCCCTTCGATTACCATCAAGAGAACTACACCAAATCCTTGTGGATAGCAGAAGGTATTACTTCGTATTACGATGAACTAGCACTTTTACGCGCGGGGCTCGTCGACAAAGGTCACTTTTTGAATGTTCTGGAGGGATATATCAATGCGCACGAAAACCGCCCTGGTAGCGGAATCTCAACTTTACATGAAATGAGTTTAGATGCTTGGATTAAAGAATATCGACCAAATGAAAATTCCAAAAACACCGGGTATTCTTATTATTCCAAAGGATTTGTGATCGCCGCCTTGTTAGACGCAAAAATTTGTCAAACTACAAAAGGAAAGAAATCCTTAGATGACGTTTTCCGAAAATTATGGTCTGACTTTTATGGGGCGCATAAATTTGGCATCATTGGCACCGGATATACCGATGAAGAATTCCTAAGTGTATGTAACGAAATAGCAGGAGAACGTTTGAATGGTTTATTTTACGACTGGCTTGAAACTACTAAAGTCCCTGATTATACAGGTATCTTTTCTGGATTCAATGACTTAAGTGTAGAGTTAAAAACCAATCAGCCCCTATCCTTCAATCTGCAAACTCGAAACGAAAACGGGAAATTAATCATCAGTTATATCCATAGAAATGGAACAGCGGCTGCTTTAGGACTTAATGTAAATGATGAACTTATTTCATTTAATGGGTATCGAATTAATGACAATCTTGAAAAATTATCAGCCCAACTAGGAGATCCCAGCGACTTAGATTTATGGATATCTCGCAATGGGATCATGGTTAATTTAAAGGGTAAACACGTCCCTGTCACAGAATACACTTGGAATTTAAACCTCCAAGGAAAAGCCAAATCTGAGGATTTTTGGCAACAGAACGGTCCCTTACAACATTGGCTTAGAACTACCTTATAATGAACCTCTCGCACCATTCCTTGTTTGATTTTGTTCAAAACGTTTTCTATAAGAAGGGAATGTCCATGGAACATGCCCGAATCTGTGCAGATGTTCTTGTTTTAGCTGATTTGAGGGGTATCGATAGTCATGGAGTAGCTCGTTTATCGGGATATTTAAGGTTGATAGATGCCGGCCGCATTCAGGTAAAGCCCAAATTTAAATTTGAACAGCGCAAAAGAACCCAAATCCGGATGGATGCCGATGGCGGAATTGGTTTAGTTTCAGCGCACCTTGCCATGCAAGAATGCATAAAAATTACACACGATTATGGAACCGCTTGGGCTGGGATTTTCAATTCCAATCACTTTGGAATTGCGGCTCATCATGCTATGTTAGGTTTTGAACATCGCTATATAGGATTTGCCATGACAAATGCGAGTCCTTTAGTGGTTCCCGCGAATGGAATTGAACGCATGTTAGGCACCAACCCCATTTGTGTGGCTATACCCGGTAAAAACAAACGATCATTTGTATTGGATATGGCTACTTCAACGGCCGCAAATGGAAAGCTGGAAATTGCACAACGCGCGCAAAAAACCATCCCAGAAGGCTGGGTCATCGATAAAGACGGAAATCCGAGTACAGACCCTGGCATTTTGAGTCAAAAAGGCGCTCTATTACCTTTGGGAAGCGATGCCGACCACGGATTCCACAAGGGATATGGATTGGCTGCCTGGGTCGACATTTTCAGTGCCGTATTGCCCGGTGGAAGCTGGGGACCCTGGGCTCCTCCGTTTGTATCTTTCTTACAGCCAAAAGCAGATGCCCCAGGTAAGGGTTTGGGACATTTCGTAGGTTGTTGGGATATGGATGGATTTAACGATGCCAATGAAAGTCAAGAACAACTGGAAGCATGGATCGATCACTTTCAAAATAGTGCAACTATGGCAGGGAAAAAAGTACGTATTCCAGGAGAACCTGAGGCTATAACCACCGAAGAACGATTAAAATCAGGCATCCCAATTAACGATATTTTTTATCAAGATTTGATTTAAATTTCTAAGGCTCTTCATATTAAATTATAAGGATTATGGAAAAACAACAACGCAATAAACTGATTGTCGGCATTGGATTCATTGCCCTTATTACAGGTATTTCACTTTGGGCATACATCACGATTTTAGTCCCGAATCGCGAATATCATAAAAAAACAGGTAAGAAATATTCGCAGAAATTGCGATATAAGACCCGTTATAACCCCGATTATATTGACTCATTATTAAGGGTTAAAGAGATTGAAAAAGACAAAAAGAAGGTTAAATAATAAGCCTAAGTTCCAAAAGTTATCTATTAATCAACAAAAAAGCAGACTCTTGGGTCTGCTTTTTTGTTGAATTCATTTGAATTTAACTAAACCACGTTTTTAATTCTTGATGCATGAATTCGGTATCTGAAATTTTACTTTCCAAACCTGATTCAATTATATGGTTTAAAAATCGGTCGTTCATATCGCCAGCCAGCAAGGCATCTCTGTAATTGTCGTTAGAGAATGTAACGCGTTCGTATTGCGAACGGTAAACACCTGGATATTGATCGATTAACATTTTTTCGATCCGCTTTTTATTTAAAAACTCGGGTAAACCTACTAAATCTCGCATTTCCACAAAATTCTGAATTGCTAAATCCGCAATGGCATCGGCATTTGGCTTGCGACTTTTTTGGTAGGTATCTAAAATTAAATCCCAATTCCCAGCATGTGCTTCTATGCATTCGTCGAGAACCACACAGTCTTCAAAAGAACAATTCATACCTTGACCGTAAAACGGCACCACGGCATGAGCGGCATCACCCATTAAAGCGGAACGATTTTTCACCCAAGGATACGTGCGCATCGTGGCCAAATGAGAAACGGGATTATTTTTAAAATCAGCCAATAGATTTGGCATTAAGGGTATCGTATCTTTAAAATAGGTTTCGAAGAACTGAGTTACTTGTTCGTCGGTATGAAGATTTTCAAAACTAACTTCACCTTCGTATGGCAAAAACAGGGTGCAGGTAAAATTACCTCCCGGATTTGGAAGGGCGATCATCATAAAGGAACTTCTAGGCCAAATATGCAGCGCCTTTTCTTCCATTTGGAAATTTCCAAGGGCATCGGGTACAATTTCCAATTCCTTATAGCCGTGTGATTCATAATTTTGCGAAAAATTGTGCCTAGGATTGCGCACCATAGCATCGCGCAAAGCAGAAAATGCCCCATCCGTTGCCAAAAAAACATCCCCCTGAACCGTAACAGAGTCTCCGTTGTTATCTACAAATTGGGCCTCGTTTTTTTCCAAATCCATTTGAGTACAACGGTGATTAAAATACATATGGATATTGGGATACGCATCGGCAAGTTGCAGTAATCGGATATTCAATTCACTTCTAGAAACGGAATAAATGGCTTGATCGTCACGACCATAGGGTTGATAATTCAAACTTGCATCGGTTCCGTGCATAATGCGACCGAACATAGGAATCGAAATTTGTAAAATATCATCGACCAGACCCACTTTTTCCAGTGCCGTTATTCCTCGAGTTGAAAGAGCCAAATTAATACTTCTTCCTCCTTGATAATTACCTTGACGCATATCATCGCGGCGCTCATAAAGGTGCACCTCATATCCCCGTTTGGCCAAGTAAATCGACATCAAACTTCCGGCTAAACCGCCACCAACTAATACCATTTTTTCTGCCATATCTACAAAGTTATGGTTTCCTAGAAAATTAATACCATTTTTGCTCTAACAGAATGCGGATATACCGAACTCCAATATGGTTACATAGATTTTTCAGGGATTATACTTGGAAAATCCCAACAAAGGAAAAGGTGATTTATTTGAGTTTCGACGATGGGCCAGATCCAGAGGTTACCCCTTTTGTGCTTGAACAATTGAAAACCTATAATGCAAAAGCGTGTTTTTTTTGTGTAGGCGATAACTTGTTAAAGCATCCGCAAATTGCATCGCGGGTTCGTCAAGAAGGTCATGTAATCGGAAACCATACTCAACATCATATTAAAGGCTGGTTTACCCCTTTTGAGGGTTATATTCTTGATATTCAACAATGCCAGGAAAATATCGGACTTCCCACAGAAAAAACCATGTTTAGACCCCCTTATGGCCGAATAACACGAAAGCAAGGAAAATGGGTATTGCAACAAGGATATCGTTGTGTAATGTGGGATATTTTAAGTTATGATTACGACAAAACATTGCATGTAAAGGATGCCTTAAAACGGATCGTTTCCTTAAGTAGAAAAGGCAGCATTATTGTTTTTCATGACAGTAAGAAAGCCCAAGCACAACTCGAATTTTTACTTCCCGCATATTTGGAAGCCATGCATCAAAAAGGCTACCGTTTCGATACAATTCCCATTCAATCAAACCTAAAAAAATGATATATTGGTTTACCATACCCCTATTATATATAGGAATACAAATTTGGCAACTACGGGTTTTGTGGCGTTATAAATCTCAAAAAACAATATCAATAGCAGCGTCAGAATTACCCGAAATTAGCATTTGGGTCGCCTGCAGAAATGAGGAAGACAATTTACCAGCATGCATCGAATCCCTTCTGAATTTGGCGTATCCTAAAGATAAAATTCAGATTTTAATTGGTAACGACCAAAGTACAGATGGCACGAGAGATATCGCACTATCTTATGTTCAAAAACACGATAATATTCAATTAATCGATATCGTAAATGACGAAAGCGGTTTGAAAGCTAAAGCTCGTGTAATGGCGCAAATGGACACCCATGCAAAGGGTGATTTCTTTCTTATAACGGATGCCGATGTGCGTGTAAAACCTTATTGGATTCAAGGCTTGTTGAGTAATATGACCTCTGAAATGGGTGTTTGCAGCGGTACTACGATGGTACGTTCTGATGGCGTTGACGGTTGGTTGCAAGAAATTGATTGGGCGTATTTCATGGGCCTTTTGAACGTTATTTCGTATTCGGGGGTACCAGCAACAGCAGTTGGAAATAACATGATATTGCGAAAAAAGGCCTACTGGGAAACGGGGGGGTATGCCCAAATTAAATTTTCAATTACAGAAGATTATAAATTATATAGTGAGGTATGTGCGCGAGGTTGGAAATGGAATAACATTATGAATTCCGACGTTTTAGCCTACTCAGAAAAAACGAAAGGTTTTGGCAATTTATTGCATCAACGGAAACGTTGGCTTTCAGGAGGCAAGGAACTGCCTTGGTATTGGTGGATTTTATTTGGGATATACGGTGGGTTTTATTTTGTGATTCCGTTTTTGGCTTTGTATTTTCTAGTTGTTGGCAGTGTTATTCCGATGCTATTACTGCTATTCATTTGGGGATTTAAATTCTTGCTGCAATCCATGCAAATCAATCGGATTTATAGCTTGGTGAAAGAAAAAGCGCCCCATTTGGGGCGCCTAGTTACCTATGAGGTATAT
>CBFHGY010000020.1:0-31020 GCA_965655465.1 Bacteroidia bacterium
CGTTCAAAAAGTATACTATGTTATATTGGGATGGATTGAATTCGAATCAAGGTTATTCTTATAAAAGGAAGTGTCAACCTTGTAAAATTGTGCAACAATTTATCGCTGGTAATGCCACTCAAACCAGATTTTGGTCATCTCAAGCTCTTCGGTCTTATTTAAACAGTGATGACATTGATAAATTTGATGTGTACCATTTAGCGGGACTTTCTTATTATATGCCTCCCATGGTTTCAGATTCTGTTATGAAATATTGGGAGTTAGGATTTGAGCAAGCGAATGCAGATAAAAATGGCGTCAGAATCTATTTTTTCGCAAATAACTTGGGTAGTTTGTTTTATAAGATGAATATGGAATCCATTTCCAGAAGGTTCTTCTTGAATGCTCTTCAACAAGCTAAAATCAACAATAATGTTTCTCCAATTCTTATTAATAATATCATTAATACGTTTTTCCAATCAAAAAACTATAAAGAAGCTCTTGAATATTACAAGGATTTCCAATCTTTACTCGATGTTGATCCCGTAAAATTTGAAAACCAATCGATATACCTCAATAAAATCCACATAAATCAAGTTTTGCAAAATGTTGGGGCATCTGATACATTATTGAAAAGGATATCCATAGATAAACTTCATAAATCCAATCATGCTCATTTTCTTTCTCTGTGCATACAACAATATCTTTTAACTAAAGATGCCTATTATTTGAAAGACGGGATCCGACAAGAGGCCCGGAAATGGGGAATTGGATTGGTATTAAATTTGAATAGGGACACCGCCCAAATGAACATTCCCGAGCTTGATTTTCTGTGGGAAATTATTGAAGAAGATGTGATTCAAAAGTTAAAAACTGGAGAGAATACGGATGTGCCTGATTTATCACTTTTGAAAGCTCTAAAATTACTCATAGAAAAGTATAAATTTAGCAATACCTCGAAATACGATACGTATCTCAAGTATTTCGCGATTTTATCGCTTCAAGGAGAATCCTCAAAAGATAAAATTAATAGTCATATCAATACGTTAAAAAAAGTGGATGACTTGTTCGATTTAATTGTAAAAAGGGAAGACGAAATAAAACATCAAAAAGCCGAAATTCAAAAAATGTTTGTGTTAATTGGATCGCTTTTTATCGTCCTGATTAGTTTTATACTGTTTTATAGAATGCGTTTGAATTTGAGAAAAAAGCATGAAGAGGTTCTTATGAAGGAAAAGGATGTCTTAATCCGTGAGAACAAAATGAATAACCGCATAATTGAATTTTCTAAGGAATTGATTCAGTTTAACAAAAAGATTAAAATTGAATTGGATAAAATGAATTTCTCTGGCGATAATACTGCTTTTTTAAAGCAATTTCGTTCAGATTTACTCGGATTTATTACCGTTAATTTAGAGCACAATGCCACGGCAATTGATCACACCCTCTACTCAGAAACGAAAGGTTCTTCAAAAAACAATAAAATTTGGGAGCAACTAAATAAAACAGAAAAGCGCGTATATGCATTGGTGCATGAAGGATTCAAGTCTAATGAAATAGCACGAATGTTAGGGGTAACAACTCCTTATGTTTACAATGTAAAAACGAAATTGAAAAACAAGGGTCTCATTTAGGCATTTTCAAAATCTTAGAGACCCCCCGCATCGAAAAATAGGTTTTAATCACAGATAAAGGCCTTCTAAATTTATGAAAAACTGTAGTTCTAAATAAGTTTTCAATATTGATTTTTTGGGCCTTAGTCGTCTATTCCTTTGCCTCAAATATTTTTGGAATGTATTTTTCAATTCTAATTATTGTTATTTATTAAGATTGCGTTTTTGTTTTTTTGCTTTCGGGTCTTAAATACCATGACAGCATGGTTGCCGCTAATAATATTGTAGAAGGAATTGATTCAACAAACGATTGCCCAACTGCAAAGTGCGAAATAAAAGCGCCTGTCAATACGAAGAAAAATCCGGCATAGGCCCATTCTTTGAGCAGGGGTAATTTGGGGATAAGAATAGCAATTACGCCTAATATTTTCCAAATTCCGATTATGGTTAATAAATACAATGGATATCCCAGATTTGTTACTATATCGTTGTAACCGCCAATTTGTAACATTTGCTGTATGCCACCTGCAAGCATACCAATTGAAAGGAATATCGTTGAGATCCAATAGGTGAGTTTTTGTGTCTTTGTCATTTTTTTATTTCAGTTTGTTAAAAATGTCTTCAATTCGGTCGTGTGCCATATTCAGTCCATGCGCAAAAGGCAACTTTAATTGATTTTCTCGATGTTCTGGTGATTTATAAACGATTTGTATCTTTAATTCACATGTTTTATCCGTTGAATAAATGAACTCCATAAATTCGAGTTGAACTCCTATGGGCATATTTTCCATTTCAAAGGTTCGAATGATACTTTGATTGGGATTGAATTCGTGTATGGTGCCGTTTGCCTTAAACACGATATTGCCATTATGGGTAGTTTCAAATTGATAAGAGCCGTGTTTTTTACTTTCAAGTTTGATGACCTTTGTTCCCATCCATTGCTCAATGAACTCCGCTTCTGTATAGGCTTTAAAAAGCAACTCCACGGGTATGTCAAATTTCCTTGTAATAAATAAGTCTTGAGCTCCAGATTTGGCCTCTATTTTAGTTTTTTGTTCCATTATTGCAATTTTGATTGGTGTTTTTTCATCAGTGTTTCAATTGTATTAAATCGGTCATCCCAAAGTTTACGGAAGGGTTCTAAAAAATCGGCTACTTCCATCATTTTATTTGCATTAATATGATAATGTACTTCTCTACCGTTTTGTTCTTGCTTGAGAAGTTCACATTCTGTTAATATTTGAAGATGCTTGGACACGGTAGGCCTGGCCGTGTTAAAATTGGCAGCAATCGCCCCAGCCGTCATAGACTGTGTGGTAAGCATAATTAAAATCGCCCTTCGTGTTGGATCTGAAATTGCTTGAAAAACATCACGTCTTAAATTCATTGTGTAGTCATTTGGCTTCAAAAATAAGTGAAGTCATTTAACTACAAAAATTTATTTTGCTGTATTTTACAGGAATGCGTTTTGTGGGACTTTTAGAGAGTTCCCGGTTTGATCAATGAATGGGATGGATACTGTAAATCGAAATGCGGGACTCTTATCCGTAAGAATTCGAAATAAACTATGTGGTTTGTTGATTTTTGTACGTTCTTCAAATAGATGTGGGTTGGTTTTTTTCTTATCTGGAATCATGGATACAATTGGGTTCTGGTTAATTATAGACATTTCCCACCTAGAGGTCATTCAAATACAGTTTAAATTGGTTAATTTTGAATAACATCTATGTGGGTTGCCGCTCAAATCATAAAATGAGCCATTTATTTAACAGAAATCAAATCATAAAATACATGAAAAAAATTAAGTACGCGTTTGTGGGGCTCTTGGCCACACTTTCGATTTTTGAAAACGCAAAAGCACAAACTTTACATTCTTTACCTACATTGGGGTATGAATTCAACGCACTAGAACCATTTATAGATGCCCAAACTATGGAGATTCATTATACGAGGCATCATCAAGGTTATATCAACAATTTAAATAAAGCCGTTAATGGAACCGAGCTAGCGTCTTTGCCTCTTGAAGATATCTTAAAAAACGTGTCTAAATATTCGGTTACTGTAAGAAATAATGCAGGTGGGCATTATAATCATACCTTATTTTGGTCGATTTTAACACCGAAGAAAGCCACAGAACCTTCTCAACGTTTTATGAAAGCTATAAACGAACAATTTGGAGGTTTGGATAGTCTAAAACTACAACTATCGAATGCTGCATCCAAAAGATTTGGCTCGGGTTGGGCCTGGCTTTCGGTGAATAGTAATAACAAGCTGGTGATATCTTCTACTGCCAATCAAGACAATCCGTTAATGGATGTGGCCGACAAACAAGGCGTTCCAATTTTGGGAATTGACGTTTGGGAACATGCGTATTACTTAAAGTATCAAAATAAGAGAGGCGACTATTTGTCCGCAATTTGGAATGTTATAAATTGGGAGGAAATAAGTAATCGATACGAAAATTTAGTTCCGAAAGGTAAGTTCGATGATTGGTCGGAACTTAAAGAATTTCACAAAGTGATGTCGCAAACATTCCACCCAAGTGAAGAGGGGAATTTAACCCCTATCAAAACAAGAAGTGCTGAGTTAATGGAAAAAGCAGAAGTGCTTAAAAATTCTACAATTCCTGCGGAATTTGACAATAAAAAGGTGAAAGCCGCACTAAAAAAGCTTGCCGCGGACAGTGAAAAGTTACATAAGCGCATTCAAAAGAATGCAAAAGACGAGGATGTAAAAAAGGGGATGAGCGATTTACATGACGTTTTCCATGAAATTATTGGACTTTGTTCCAATGAGGCAGCGCATTAAATTTGAGCATGAAATCATTTGGATTCTTAAAGTTGTAAAGAGAATTCTCTAAAATCCCGATCTATATTAATCGACGAAGCAGGAACGTATTTTTTAAGTTCCTGCTTTGTTGTTTAATGGCTCCATTTCTAGAGCAGCAGGGAGCATTGAAATCAAGAGTTTAAGTTAGTTATTTAAGTCTATTCAGACTTAGAAATCAGCAAAATCCATGGGTGTTTTTATATTTATTATTAATAAATGTCATTATATTGGTCTCACAATGAGCCAAGGGTCCATTTTTGCTAAAACAATTCACCCATTGTATCGATTCTTTTGGATTTGGATCTTTTGTATTTCCCTGTTTTCTTGTCAGTTTTTTGATTGCGAACATACCTGCGGACGTTTTGAATACAAAGATTCCTTTACGCATCATTTTTTGGGATATAAATACAATTGGAAAATGCAATCTTATTGGGATACTGCACAGAAGAGCTGGAAACATAGATTGAATATCCTAGACAAAAAGCATAGTATTCACGATGAAGAAAATGGCAATGTATTTACCTATACTTCCACCATTCCCAAGGGCCAAATTTCCATGAATTCTTATGCATTCGATAGCATTATGCAATTGATGTGGCAGGCCGATAAACGTCTGGGAGATTTCCCAAGAAAAAATAAGCAACTTGTAATGAGGTACTTTTTCAATACGATGGATGTTTCGTGTATGGACGCAGCAGAATTTGAGAGGTTATTACGGCGAATTGTGGAACGAAGAGAGGCATTGAAAGCACGAAATCTCGCTGCTTGGAAACCACGGATTAATGAACTTGATCAATTGCATTCCGAATTGAAAAACCTCTTTCAAGGATGTAAACTCCATGACTATAAGGACGAATTGGAGCACGAGCAAGAACCTTCGTCTTATCTGTATTTCGATAAACGAAATTACACTTTTGTAAGACTAGATTTTAGGGAAGGTGTTGTTTCTCAAAAGCTATTTAGACCTACCAATTATATACTAATAAGTGCAAATGAAGAGCGTAAAGAAAGCTGTAATTGTTGCAAATTGTTTTAAAAATTTGAATTGAATAATCCGTATTAGAATATGCATACCGTTGATAATTACATTGCTCAATTTCCGGCTAATGTCCAGGAAATCTTGAGTCAAATCCGAAAAATAATTCAAGAGCTGGCAGTAGGAGCGGAAGAAGGAATTTTTTATGGGATGCCGGGATATAAGTTATATAAAAAACCTTTGGTTTATTTTGCCGGATACAAAAATCATATTGGGTTCTATGCAACACCTTCTGGACATCATGCATTTGAAGATAAACTTAAACATTATAAACAAGGTAAAGGCTCGGTACAATTTCCACTCAACGAACCCATTCCGTATGCACTAATTGAGGAAATTGTGCGATTCCGAATTGAAGAAAATAAAAAGAAATACACACGTTAAATATTACCCGTAGTTCGCCACTAAATTAAATTAATTTGTATTAAATTTAAATTATCAGTTAAATGCAATAATCCATAAACATGCATACATACACAGAGAATACACTTTTTGAGAATATCTCAAAATTGCAAAAAGGAGAATATGAGAATTGTGACTTTGTAGGTTGTGATTTTTCAAATACAGATTTTTCTGAAAATAATTTTGTTGAATGTCGCTTTAAAGACTGTAATTTAAGTCTAGTTAAACTTAAACAAACCGCCTTTCGCGATGTGATTTTTAAAGGATGTAAACTAATGGGTCTTCGCTTTGAAGATTGCAACGTTTTTGGACTAATTTTCGAATTTGATACCTGTCAAATGGCACATTCAACTTTTTACAAGGTCAAAATTAAAAATACAATTTTCAAGAATTCTGATTTGCAAAATGTGGATTTTTCGGAATCAGAATTAAAAGCATCGCGATTTGAAAATTGCAATTTGCTCGGGGCCGTTTTTGATTATACAGATCTGGAAAATGCTGATTTCAGAACATCCTATCAATTTATAATTGATCCAGAAAAGAATAAAGTCAAGAAAGCGAAATTTTCAATATCCGGATTGCCAGGTTTGTTGCAAAAATATGATATTCAAGTAGATTTGTAGATTTTGTGTGTGTTTATTGATTCTGAAAAATTCATATAATTGGATTTACCTTGAATTGAGAAATAATGAAGTCAGCCGTCTTGAATTCTTAAAAAGGATAAAATCCCTATTTTTGAATTATGAAAGTAAAATACGTTGCCCTTTTTACTGTCCTATTCCTTTTCGGATTCCTACAAGCACAACCCGCTCCGAAATATTCTAAGGCCCGATACAATCAAGCGAAGAAAGCATCTTCAACTAAGAAAAAAATTAGTGCAGATGATGTGATTGGGACATGGCAACTTGTTAAGTTCAAACACGGCCCCCAATCTAAAAAACGCAAGCCTCTCACTTCCTGTGACACGAGTATGCCCTGGGTGTTTTATAAAGATAGTTTGAGCAATAAATTGTTACTTAAGTGTGAAAAAATCGAGAATTGTGATGATTATGGCTTTGAAAGTGAATGGTTATTTAACGGAAGTAGTTTGATCATTAAGAAATCAAAGATTATGGGTTTGGGAGGTATAAGTTCATCCGGAAAATTTAATTTAAAAGAGCTAACCGAAGAACACATGGTTCTGGAGTTTATGAAACATTTATATGTTTTCAGGCGCATCAATACGGATAAATAGCCGCTATTAATTCCTCTAAAATAGATACTTAAAGCGCGAATTATTTAATAATCCAAACCCAAAATCTTTTATGGATTTTAGGAAGCATAATCCCCATAATAGGAATAAGCAGTAGGGTTAGAATGAGGGTCTTCAACAATTGATGAAAATCCTGCATTAATGGAAACAAAAAGTAAAAAAGAATGTTTACCACGGGATAAACGAAAGCCCAACTGAGAAGCATCATTTTCCATTTTTTAGGTTGCGAGTTATTCATGTATTTGGAATTTTAATTAACAATATTAATTATAAGTGTTTTTTAATCATTCTTTTATATCGATCGGTATAATCCTTGCCGGGTTTGTTTCCCAATTCGATGTGAACTGATTTCATGTGTTCAACCCTCTTACCTGGATCCGGATGGGTGCTTAAAAAGGTGGGTGTTTGAGAATTCCCTTGGGATTGAATACGTTCAAAAAAGCCTGCTGCCCCGTTTGCGCGATAACTGGTATTGTATAGCCATTTTACGCTGAATTCATCAGATTCAGTTTCCGCTTTGCGACCGTAACTCAATTGTGTGAGTCCACTTGCCACCTGAGCCATATCTTGATAAGCGGTATCAACGAGTAATTGCGTGAATAATTCAATTCCAAATTGGCGAGTTAAAGCTTCGGTGCTGTGTCTTTTGGCTGCATGCGCAATTTCATGTCCCATTACACCGGCCAGTTCCGCTTCATTTTCGAGAAATTTAAGAATTCCAGTATAAAAATAAATATACCCCCCAGGTGTGCAAAAAGCGTTTAGCGTAGCATCATCTTTGATAATGCGAATTCTCCAAGGAAAGCTGCCCTCGTGATCCACTTCGTTATGAATGAAAATACTGTCGCGAACGGAGTATAAGTAGGCATAAATTTCGGGGTTGCGCGCACTGTCTAGAATAATCCCAGCATTGCTCTGTTCAAATTCGGTAGAAACTTGAGCCCCGAAATTTAGGTCGGTTCCGACAGGAAATAAATTGAAGTTAGAGGCAAACCGGTTGCAAGATTGGCTGGTAAAAACGAGCAATGCGACAAAAAATACCCTCATAATTTCACAAAAATACGCTTTGGAATTGGTATTGCTGGAGCGAATCGATGTACCCAGAAAAAATAAAGTTTAAACCGAGAGCGCATATTTATTATTGGCGTACATTTGCTTAGTGGACATACACATACGCAAAGGAGCCGAAGGAGATATCTCAGCGGTTTATAACTTAATTTTAGAATTGGCTCAATATGAAAAAGCGCCTCAAGAAGTTACAGTGAGTCCAGAACTTTTACTGAAGGATGGTTTTGGTTCTAGGCCCCTATTTGAGTTTTTGGTGGCCGAGGTTGGAGGTGAAATCAAAGGAATGGCTTTTTATTATTTTCGCTATTCAACCTGGAAGGGGAAATTCTTATATTTAGAAGATTTTGTGGTTACGGAAAACTTGCGGGGAAATGGGATCGGGTCTTTGCTTTTTGAAAAGGTAATGGAAGTTTCTATTGCGGAAAAATGTGCGGGAATGAGCTGGCAAGTTTTGGATTGGAATGAACCGGCACTGCATTTTTATAGGAAGTATGCGGCGAATTTGGATCCAGAATGGGTAAATGGACGTTTATTGTGTTCAGAAATTGAACGGTTTTTACAAACCCAACGCTAATTTTTAGAATCAGATTTCGAAAAGTAAAGGATCTTGTTTTTGATCTCCTTTTGTGAACAAGGGTGCTCAATATCCCAATATTGTGTTTGCCAAAAATCTACAATATTTAAATACGCCAATTTCTTAACAAACCGAGATTCATTTTGCCACCAAGAAAGATTGAATTCTCCATGGAACCCTAATTGTACGCCTCTTAACACAAGGGATTGTAGGATTTTTGGGTGTTTGGGGTGCATTAATACCTTATTGGTGTCCAATAATACAACTTGGATGTTGTTTTTTACAAAATCCCAAATAGAAGAAAGGAAATGATTCCAATTAATTCTTCGGGAAATTTTAATGTATAAAACGCGGTTTTCACCTATTTCAGGGAATGACCAAGTCCATTTCGAGATATCATGTCTTAAAGACATATCCATAAAAAAGAACCAAGTGGCCTTTGCGGGTAGATCGTGTAAAAATGCGCCAATCCAAGGAAGGGGATCATATACGCGGTCTTCCACAACATAGGGTATTCCGATCCTGCATTCACGGAATTTTTCTTGCTTCAAATACGTCGCATATTTTATGCGAGTTTGATCAATAACCTCCGAATTTGCAAATAATGCGGGCGATAAAAGAAGGGTGTCTTCTTTTTGTAAACTGCCAAGTGGAACGTTCATACCCATGTTGTAAAAGTTTTAAATTACCCATACGATGACCAGTCATTTGGGAACAAGCGGTACGAAAATACCCAGAATTAGGTATCATAGGGCATTGACCTAGCAGCGTTTAGCCCATAAAAGGATACTTTTGGTATACTTAAAATAACCTATCTTCGTACTAAAATAGATATTAAGTAATTGAATTTTAATTATATAGGTCCTTCGTTTTTGAATGCGAGCAAGTCCTCGTATTTGAGGGTCTTTCCATACTCTTGTGAAAGGGTTTTTATGAGTTTAGTTTTGGTATTTCTAACGTGTTGTTCAGAAATTGAAAGCAAGGCAGCAATTTCTTTTACCTTATGCTGATGAATAAAATAATACAACAAACGCTGTTCGGTTTGATTGAAATTTCGAATACAATCAAAGTGATCATAGAGAAACTGAATGTCGTCGTTAGTATTGATAGAATCGAGTTCATGCTCCCATTCTGTATTTAAGTCGGCGATGGTTGAAAGTTCTTTACGAATTTGAATAATCTCAGGATCCTTATTAAATGGGGTCTGCTTTAATTTAGAAATGATAATGAGGATTTTTGCAGAAATCGCTTCCTGAGCCGCAATCAATCGTTCTGCAAATTGCTTCTTATTTTGACCCAATTCGAAAAGCGTGCGGTTGTTTTGCAATTCTAATTGCAGCTTTTCAATGGCAATTTTTCGATTTTTTCGAAACAGAATAAACGCAAAAGCCAAGGCCATCAAACATGCAACAGAACCGATAAACATAGTTATGAAGCTTTTTTTCTTAGCGTTGGTTATTTCTAGTTGTAATTTAATATTTTGATTTTCGTTATTTAGTTCGTTAATGCGTATTTGATTCTTGAGTTCGTTTTGGAAATTTATTTGACTTTGTTTCTTCTGTTCTATTTCAGCTTTTAGTCCTATTAATTCCCAATTTCGTTTTTCGATTTCTGAGGGGCTAATTTCTTCTAGCAGGATCGTAACGTCATTGATGGCTTCTAAATTTTTTTCAGCACTAACTGTTTTATAGATTTCCAATAACTCCGATTTTGTAAAAGGGAAATTATTTTCTGCAAAACTCGAAGCTAAAACTTCGCTCCACCGAATTATTTGCCAACTAGGATCATCTAAAATTCCTTGTTTATATTTTTCGAAAAGCGCATTGTATGATTTCCAGTCACGTGTTTTAACAAAATAAAATAAATATTGTTGGTCATAAATTGTTTGCAGTTTTTCGCCAAAATTTTTGAAATTTATACGATCTAAATAGTATTTAAAAGAATCAATTTCATTGGATTTGTAAAAAATATGAATTTTGTTAAGTTCATAAATTGTTTTTTCGTAATCATTATGCGGTTTGAATATAGATTTGTATTTGTTGTATAAATCTTTGGCTTCCCCCGCTTTTGAGTTTACCAATGCACAAGTAATCACATTGTTAATTAACATGGGGATTTGCAAGTGATATTCTTGGGCAATATTAAGGGCCTCAGTAAAATATTCAGTTGCCATTTCGTAATCATGCAGATCAAAATGCAGCGTTCCTAAATTATTGGCAGACTGCAGCACCCAATGCCGATTTTCATGGGATTTTGCGTATTCATAAATCTGATAAAAATAATTTAAGGAAGAATCCGGCTGGTCGCTTTGATAATAATGTAAGGCGAAAGCTTGAATTTTGGAACATTTAATATCTATTTGGTCGGTATTTATTTTGTCGAGATATACAAATTTTAAACTGTCTTCATCAGTGCTTTCAAAATGCCAAGCATAAACAAGATTTGCTGCAGAAGGCAGTGGACTTCCAGATTCTTCCCAATCGGGATGTTTACGCATTTGGGAAATCAACCAATCGATTTCCTTCAAAGAATAATTGCGAGATGGATATAAATAGGAAATGGCAGCGCGATATCCCAAAGAATCGGTTGCCAAAGCCACTTTAGTTTTAGTCCAAATAGAATCGATGGATTTGAATTCAGTAGGAACATTTTGCTCCTTTTGACACCCCAATGCAAAAAAGAACACTACAATTAAAAATCCGAAATGAAAGTTGAACTTATTTTGAATCATCCTTTTTTATTGCAAATTACGTGAAAATAAAACGAAGTCTCATTCCAGGTCTTTCCAAGGAATAAACACACGTATAATTCCTTCGCTATACGGGGCTATTTCATAGAGTCCAAAGGTAGTATGAAGACCATTATCGGTAAAATAGGTATTTCCTCCCGGAGCATCGAATTCTTTTATCCAATATCCGTGTTGGTCTAATGGTTCTTTTTGGGGTATGCCTTTAGCGATTTTAAAGTGTTTGGTCATGGCTTTCGGCAGGGCTTTGATTTGCTTGGTGCTGAGCATTTCGTCTATACCAACGGCTCGGTCTTTTTCTTTGCTCCAGGTATTATGATATTGGAAATAGATGCCATGAGCGCCGCCAGTATATTCGCTTTGGGTGGTTTCGATGACCATAAATTTGTCGGAATCGTAGTGGAAATTATTGGTAATATCTAAACTTTGGTTGCTAAGGTAATCGGTAGTGTTATTTTGGTGAGCCTCTAAAACGGAATGGGTGAATTGTGCAAAAAAAGTATCTGAAATTCTTTGCATTAAATGCAAAAGTTGTGCGGGATTTCCGTTTACGGTTCGCGGATCTACGGACTCTTCAAAACGTATGGCGCTGGCATCTTCCGCTCCATGTTGAAAGCCAATTAATTGCGAAAATTGTGTTTCACGGGTAAATTTATCTTGGTTATCGGCACCCGAAGGCCATAAAAAAGTGAAAGATAATTCGGCTTCTTGATAATAAGATTCGGAATTAAAAGATTTACCCATTTGAACTAGCACATCACTGGCGTTTAGTGATTTCTGGTATCGAAATAGGTCGATAGGATTGGTGAATCGCACTAAATTAATGGGCAGAGATTGGCCATTTTTTTTCCATTTGCCGAATAATTCATTGTGAAAAATCCGCAAGGTCATGGTCTCGGTTTCTTCTAAGCTGCCATAAAGTGATTCAAGGTAATATCCTGAATCGTTTACACTTCCTTTTAGTTCAATGGGAACCCCCACTTTTTTGTAGTAATAACGACCGTGTATTTCCTTATTGAAAACCTCGAAAATTAGGGTGATGGGATATTTATCTATAGCACCATGGAAAATAAGGCACTGTCCTTTTTCGATGTTTTTATTTTGTTGGGCAAAGCCACTCAGGGCAGCGCAAAAAAACAGGGCAATTATTACCAAGCGTTTCATGGGGTAAATATACACAATTCATAAATTCACCCGCGATTAATTCGTACCTTTGCAGTCATTTATGTTAACGGTTGCTAATGTTTCTTTGCGCTTCGGTAAGCGCGTTCTGTTTGAAGATGTCAATTTGAAATTTACCCGGGGCAATTGCTACGGTATTATCGGTGCTAATGGCGCAGGTAAATCCACGTTTTTAAAAATCCTTTCTGGGGAAATTGAACCTAATACCGGCTCTGTAGATATGGATCCCGGAAAGCGCATGGCGGTTTTGAATCAGAATCACTTTGCATTCGATGAATTTCCAGTTTTGCAAACGGTAATAAAGGGGCATCAACAATTATGGGCCATCATGGAGGAGAAGGATGCCTTATATGCCAAGGAAGATTTCACCGAAGATGATGGTATGCGTGCTTCTGAATTAGAAGCAGATTTTGCAGAGATGGACGGTTGGAATGCCGAAAGCGATGCTGCAAGTTTGTTAAGCAGCTTAGGAATTGAGGAAGAACACCATGATAAATTGCTTAAAGAATTGAATGGTAACCAAAAAGTACGGGTATTGATTGCTCAAGCGCTTTTTGGGAACCCGGACGTGTTGCTCATGGACGAACCTACCAACGACTTAGACGTAGAAACCATAAGATGGCTGGAAGATTTTTTAGCACAATTTGAAAATACGGTGTTAGTAGTATCGCATGACCGACATTTCCTAGATAATGTATGTACCCACGTTTGCGATATCGATTACAGTAAAATAAATATCTATTCTGGTAACTACACATTCTGGTATGAAAGCTCTCAATTGGCCTTGCGTCAACGTTCTGATCAGAATAAAAAAGCCGAAGATAAAAAGAAAGAATTGCAAGAATTTATTGCCCGATTCTCAGCTAACGTGGCTAAGAGCCGTCAAGCAACTGCTCGTAAAAAGATGTTAGAGAAATTGGATATCGAAGAAATTCAGCCCAGTACTCGAAAATATCCGGGTATCTTTTTTAGGCAAAATAGGGAAGTGGGGGATCAGGTGTTAACCGTTGAAAACGCTTCCTACAAAACCGCAAACGGAGAGTATCTTTATAAAGATGTAAACTTTACAGTAAATAAAGGCGATAAAATCGCATTTGTTTCGCGCAATACGTTGGCCTTGAATACCCTTTTTAAGGCTTTATGGGGTGAGGAAAAAGGAGGTACGGGAGATATCCGATGGGGTGTTACCGTAACGATGGGCTTCCTTCCCAATGAAAACGCGCATTATTTTACCGAGAAAATCAATTTGGTAGATTGGTTGCGCCAATATTCTGAAGAAAAAGACGAAACGTATATCCGTGGATTTTTAGGAAGGATGTTATTCTCCGGAGAAGAAACGCAAAAGATGTGTACGGTTTTAAGTGGAGGTGAAAAAGTACGTTGTATGTTATCTAAAATGATGTTGGAGTCGCCTAATGTTGCCATCTTCGATGAACCAACCAACCATTTAGACCTAGAGAGTATCCAGGCCTTGAATAACGGAATGAAGGAATTTGTTGGAACTGTGTTATTTCATTCACATGACCAAGAGGTGATGAATAGTATTGCCAATCGTATTATTGAAATTACGCCTAATGGCATTATAGACAAGCATATGTCTTATGAGGAATATGCAGAATCTTCTGAAATTAAAGCACGTCGAATCGAACTTTACGCATAAAACAAATATGAAAAATACACTATTAACAGGCGTGTTAATCGCCTTGGCTTTTGGTTCTTGCGGAGAATCAGAGCCCACGGGTTCATTACCCAAAACCACAGAAGATTCTTTCAGCTATGCTGTTGGGGTTAATATTGGACAGAATTTAAAAATTAAAGGTTTAGATAAAATCTCAATTAGTGGCTTTGTAAAAGGATTGCGAGATGGTATGGCATTGGATTCAGGTTATGCCTTAACGGAAGATCAAATGGCGCGTATTCAACCCGATTATGTGGCATCTGTTCAGGCAGAGAAAATGAAGGGAATTCAAGCTGAAACAAAGAAAAAGCTGGATGAAATTGCCAAGAAAAATGGGGTTACAGCGTTACCAAGCAATGCCTATTATGAAGTCGTTGAAGCCGGTAATGGCGCGGTTCCCCAAACCTACGATACCATAGTTTGTCGTTTTCTAATGAAAGATGCGAATGGGAAAGTGCTCATCGACAATATGAGCAGCGAATTGCCATTTACAGGTGAATTAAGCAGTTTGAGGTTGGCACCCTTGGAGGAAGCTTTCCAGAAGACACAAGCAGGAGGGAAGTTCAATTTGTACATTTCAAATGAATTGCACCCGAGATTGGTGGATCCACAAGGCGATTTCAAAAATCGATATGGAATTTCTATTTTTGAAGTAACCCTCTTGAGTGTAAAAGCGGGCATCCCAAGTGCTCCATCAGCACCCCAAAATTGACATTTTTAAGTTTATGTATATTTAAGCCGTTCTTCTTTTTGGAGAACGGCTTTTTAATGTTCTAAATGGCATCATTTTTGATGTATTGTTTTAAATTTGTGGAAGATGCGTAAACTAAAAATGGTGTTATGGAGCATTTTCATGCTACTAGCATGGCCCACACACCTATACGCACAATGTTCTGCAAGTTTTAGTGCGGATACCGCAAGCTGTAGCGGTGTGAACGTAGTCTTCACCTCGGCCTCTCAAGTTTCAGGGAATCAGTATTCTTGGGATTTTGGAGATCCCAGTTCTGGAAGTGCTAATTTCGATACTCTAGCCCAAACGGCACATTCCTTTTCAAAATCAGGGGTGTATACCGTTACCTTAATTATAACTCGGGGTAGCACCTGTAGGGACTCGGTTTCACAAAAAGTGAGAATATTCAAAACCCCAACGGTAGATTTTACCTTTGAAAATACATGTAAAGACCTTCAGAGTATCTTTAAGAGTGTTATTTATGCCGATTCTACAGATCCAATACAGAGCTACAGTTGGAATCTGGGCAATGCCACTTCTGCTTCCACTGCAAATGTTGCAGTGACTTACACTGGAGTTCAAAACTATACCGTAAAACTAAAAGTAATTTCCAAATATGGATGTATCGATTCTATTTCGAAAAGTATATACATATATGATACACCCACTGCAAGTGCTAGCTTAAAAGAGGTGTGTCAAAACAGCACAGTAGGATTCACGGCAGATACAAAAACTTCAGCAACAGCCTACACCTTTGATTTTGGTGATAGCTCCACCTTTACACAACGAATTGTAAATCATGTATACAGTAAAGCGGGTTGGATGCAACCGCAACTTATTGTTAAATATCCCACAACGTTATGTAAAATTGCACTTGATTCTATACTTGTAAATCCCTTGCCCGATGCCCGTTTTACCATTTTGAACGATACGCAATGTTTTAATTACAATAACGTTTGCATTTCATTAAAACACGATTTTGGCGTTTCTAAACGGTCAGTGAGTTTTGATGACGGGTATATTTCCCAAGTAAATAATCCAATAGATACCACTGTTTGCCATTCCTATATTGATCCCGACGGAGGCATATATAAAATCACGGTGGAACTTACAGATACCAATGGGTGTTCAGCCACAGAATTTCTAGATTCGGCGGTATTGATACATCCCATTCTTATTGCGCGAATTTCCAATTCTGCGGTTTTAGGTTGTTTTGGAGCACATGCTGTATTTCAAAATGGAACCAACCGGGATTCCGCAGACCTGAAAGGAGTTAAATGGATTTGGGGCGATACGGCTGATTACGATTCGATGCCTTTTCTCTTTGGGAAACATAAATACGAACAAGATGGGGTGTTTTATGGCAGATTGATTGTAGAAGACAAAGATGGTTGCTGGGATACAGCAGACGCGGTTAATGCCGTGCAGAATACGCAATATCCGGTAGATGCGCGAATCGATACCCTTATTGGGTACTGTCATAATTACAATCAATTGCGATTTTCACAGACCGCGATTGCCGGTGCTAGTATTCAATGGTCAGTACCCCAATTTTATAATACGTTTAGCGGTTCACATTCTTATAATTATCCTGGGGTTTATGTGCCTACCGTGCTAATAAGTAAAAATGGTTGCGATTCAAGTCTCACCTTTGACTCAGTAGTGATTCATGGTCCAGTGGCACAGATTACCAATATTATAAATCAATTTCAATGTCAAATAACAGACACGGTATATTTTTCAAACGGCAGTATTTCATTTAGAAATAAGGCCTTATCTGTTTTTTGGGATGCCCAAGATCCGTTTGGTCCAAAATGCATCGCTCCAGGGAAAAACAATCAGAATGTTTGGAAGAATTGCAATTATTCAACGGATTCTTCCTCTTTTCAACATTTGTATCAAAAAGGAAAGGAAGATTGTTATTTCGCCAAATTAGTAGTAAGTGATACAGCCTTAGGTTGCGCGGATTCTACAATCGTGGCCTTGCCATTAATGGCTCCAAATGCTAAAGGAAATTTTACCCCATCGGATACCTTTGCATGTCCTGGGCCAAATTTAGCCACACAAAACAAAACCCTTACCTTTGATTTGAGCAAGCCGGAACCTAGCTGCTTGAAATATGCATGGTGGGTGATGTGGGATTCCCTTCAAGCCACGAAGAGTTCAAATTTTGACAGTCTATGGGTTGCTAATTCGGTAGGACATAATTATGACCAATTGGTTCCTGCTGGGGATTCTTTGGGATATGTTACCGTAGGACTGATAGTTGAAAATGGATTAGATTCTAACGGAAAAATATGCAGGGATACCGCCTGGTTTGCAAAGGTGATTAAAGTAACTAGAATCGATGCGCGTTTTAGCAGCAATTATAATGATTCGACACACTTTTGTCGCGGCGATACCCTTCATTTTGCGCTTTTAGATACTCAACAAAACAGTGGGATACGATTTATTTGGAGTTTTGGCGATGGCCAAAGTATTGACACGGTTTCCCAGAAACCTGTGTTTCACGCATATTCTAAAGGCGGTTCATATTGGGTAAGTTTGGTGGCTATTCACCCCGATGGGTGCCGCATGGAGGAGGGTATGTGGGTGCATGTGGGGGTTTTGTCGCAATTCAGTGTGTCGAGCACCAACTTGTGTATTGGTGGCGATAGTTTAGAGCTCTTTCAATTCAATAGGTATTATACTTGGGGGAATCCGAAAACGGATAATTTCAATAGTACATCACGCTATCAAGATGGTAAAGAAGCGGTGTTTTTTGATATCAACGAGGGCGATGGTTTTCAATATTATGGAGAAAATCCAAAAGTAAAATTTCAAGCTCCTGGGTACTATGCGATTTCTATGATAGTAAGAGATAGTATGGGTTGTCGGGATACCTTGAGCAATTATATACAGGTTTTAGTTTCAGGTATTTATGCTGGCTTTACGATCCCAAGCGATACCTTTTTATGCCCACAATCTATCGCATTTACCAGCACGGCATCAACGTACGATTCGCTGAACTCCAAAGGTGTGGCTGGAGATTTTATAAGCAGTTATGAATATACCTTCGGAAGTAAATATCCCAAAAGTTTATTTCCCAACCCCAGTAGATTTTTTGAAACGGGAACTTATCGCGTGGTTCAAAAAGTGCGTAACCAAAGGGGATGCATGGATTCTTTTGTGAAAAACATTGCCGTAATCGGACCTCATGCATCGTTTGATTTCCTGAAAGACACGGTGGGTTGTTCGCCACTGCGGGTGGATTTTAAAAATTTAAGTACCGATGCGAATGAATATACATGGAGATTTAAGGATGTAAACAACAATGTACTCACAACGTCCTCAGATTCTAACGTGTTTTTAGCCTATCGGGGATATGGCAGTTTTTATCCCTTGTTGGTAGCTAGGGGAACCTTCACGGTTAATGGGGTTACCCGGGTTTGTGAATCGGTTTATCCCGATACCAGCATTGAAGTAAAAAGAGAAGTTAGGGTGTTGGAACGCCCTAAAGCCAATGTAGTTTGGGCAACCGATTGTAAAACCTTTACCACGAGTTTTTACGATGTAAGTTCCATGAATACCGGCAATATTAACCATTTTTGGGCCTCATTTGGCGATGGGGTGGATTTGGGGAATGGATTCGACCCTACTCAGCAATTTGGGAATATCATTCACAAATATGCCGATACAGGAACCTATGATTTGATTGCGCAAATAATTGGAACAAATGGGTGTGCCGATACGTTTAAAGCCAAGGTTAAAATTTCACCGCCACCTGTTGCGAATTTTCGATGGGATCCAAATTGTGTGGGTACAGCAACCCAATTTTACGATTCAACAGAGGCTTTCAATGATTATATACAGTCGTATTTTTGGGATTTTAACGATGGGAGTTATGCATCAACACGCAATCCACTGAAAACCTATAATAATGACCGCAGTTATTCCGTGCGGTTAATTGTTCGAAATTCGGCAGGTTGTGTGAAGGACACCACCAAAACCGTCGTGATTTATTCGCGCCCCTCCGTGCAATTTTATGCAAATCCCGTTTGTCATAAAGATACGAGTAATTTTGTGCAGTTTACAACAGCCAAACAAGAGATTGAAGCCTATGATTGGGATTTCGCTGATGGAAATACTTCACAAGAATGGGCACCGAAGCACCTGTTTGCAGCCCCTAATAATTATTTGGTGAAATTAAGGGTAAAAACAATTCACGGGTGTTGGGATTCATTAAGTAGGTGGACATTTGTGGATCCTAACCCAGTTGCAGATATTGAATTAATGGGTGATACTATTCAATGTTTCACGCAACATAATTTTAAGCTACAGGATAATTCTACAATTAGCAGTGGTAACACCACAGCACAATGGAATTTTGGAGATGCAAGTACCGCTTGGTTAAAAAATGTACAGAAACGATTTGTAGATACCGGTTTGTATACAATTCAGTTGATCTCAATTTCCAATTATGGATGTCGCAATACGACTTTTCAAAACGTGCGCGTTTTACCTTCTGTTGTTCCTGATTTTACCATCGATAATCCGCAACAATGTTTTAGAGGGAATCGTTTTCAATTCAAAAACAGCAGTGTTTTAAGTGGGGGTACGTATGATTTTATTTGGGAATTTGGTGACGGAACCGATACGCTGAATGCACCAGCACCGATACACGTTTATTCAGACACGGGAAAGTTGTTGGTTCGTTTACGTACCATAACCAATTTGGGTTGTGCGGATACGGCCGATAGGGTAATTCAATTATGGCCGATGCCTCGAGCTGCCTTCAGTTTAAATGATTCGGATCAATGTTTATCTACTAACAATGTAGTTTTAACCAATACTTCAGAAATTTATTGGGGTAATCTTAGTTACAATTGGGACTTTGGAAATGGGTCAAATTCGGTGAATGTACATGCGGGTGTTTCATACACAGATACGGGTAATTTTAAGGTCCAGTTAATAGCTAAGAGTAGTTTAGGTTGTGCGGATACAGTTGTTGAGAATGTTTGGATTCGGGAAATGCCTTCTATGGCGTTTGAAATAAACGACAGCAGCCAATGTTTAAATCAAAATGTATTCAACTTTAGAAGTACATCCACGGCTAACAGGGGTACTGTGAAAAATTTATGGAATTTTGGCGACGGAAATACCTCAAATCAGGATGTAATTAAGCATTCCTATACGGTCGATTCTGAACCTATTGTGAGATTGTATACAGAAACCATTTATGGGTGTTTAGATTCTATCGATCGTCAGGTTTTTGTACGACCAATGCCGAAGGTAAGCATTTGGGTCAACGACAGTCAGCAATGTGTGAATCAGCAAGCTTTTATTTTTAGAGATACGGGAACCATCCGTTACGGCAGTTTTAATTCTTACTGGCGTTTCAAAGGCGACAGTGTGGTATTAGGCAAAATATTAGAGGTGCGATTTCCCCAAGATACCTTGTATCAAATACGATTAATTTCTGAAAGCAACTTCGGTTGCATGGATTCTTCAGAACAACGTGTTCAAACCTGGCCCAAGCCTTTCCCGGATTTTAGTATTTTAGATAGCGCGCAGTGCCTCCGCGGAAATGAATTTGAATTCCTGCAAAAGGGAGTAATTAATTCGGGAACTATGTTACATACATGGCGTTTTGGAGATGGATCCAGTATACAAACTGGATCAACTCAAAAACACTCTTACGGCACATTTGGCACTTTTGCGGTGCAATTGCGCAGTATAAGTGATCATTTTTGTGTAGACAGTATTTCCAAACCCATATATGTTCGCTCGATGCCAGTGGCCGAATTCGATGTAGATGATGCGACGCAATGTTTGAGGGGTAATGCTTTTGCATTTACAAGTAGTGCGCGCGTTCCCACGGGCACTTTACGGTATTTTTGGGATTTTGGAGATGGCAATCAGGATACCGGAAAATTAGGTAATCACGTTTATAATAATCCAGATACTTTTACTGTGTCACATTGGATTTTATCGGAATATGAATGTGGAGATACCCTTTGGCAAGAGGTGTTTATTTATCCTATGCCTATATCGAAGTTCCTAATCAATGATACGGGGCAATGCATCAATCAACAAGCATTTAACTTTGAAGATATTTCTACTATAACCAGTGGGACTTTACAACGGAAATGGGTGTTTTTCGATTCTAGCGGCACACAGCAATCATTTAGTAGGACTTTTCCAAATGATATTCGATATCAAATAGTATTGCAAGAGGTTTCAGAATTTGGATGTGGCGATACGTCCAGTCAATTTATTACCGTATTCCCAAAACCAAATCCAGCCTTTACCACAAACGATTCGGCTCAATGCTTGAATCAAAATTTTTATACCTATACCAATGAATCCACCATAAAGTATGGGAGCCTGAGTTATGCTTGGGATATAGGCGAATTTGGAGAAAAGTACGCTACGCAAGATGCGAATTATTTTTATAGTTTTTGGGGTGAAAAACAGCCTCTGTTAATCGTTACCAGTGATTTGGGTTGTGTTGATTCTTTGAGGCGCAAAATCAAAGTAAATCCAATGCCAACACCTTTAATAGGCCATAACGATAGTTCACAATGCTTTAATACCCAAAATTTTGTTTTCTGGAGTAAAAGTAAAATTGAGGAAGGCGGATTAAGCCATCAATGGCATTTGGGTGATGGAAATGGGTCGCAATTGGATTCCTTTGGCCATTATTACGCACAGGATACATTTTACGATGTAAAATTGATTGAAACCAGCGATCAGGGTTGTATGGATTCTGCAACGACTTTTGTTGTGGCACGGCCCAGTCCAGATATTGAGTTCCGAATTAACGACACCTTACAATGTTTACGTCAAAACCGTTTTGAAACCATTAATTACACCCGAATAAAATATGGAACCACAACCGGTGCTTGGGATTTTGGAGATGGAACTACAAGCTCCGATTTTGAGCCGGTGCACGTGTATAATTCACATGGGGTATTTACCGTTTCCCTTAATGCTATTTCCAATCATGGATGCATGGATACCCAGAAACAGGTTGTCATAGTGGGTGCTATGCCGGAAATGCGATATATCGTAAATGATCCAGGACAGTGTTTCCCAACACAAAACTTCGCATTTTTGAATTTGTCGAGTATCAAATCCGGGGTGTTTTCATCGAAATGGAAGTTTGGCATTGATTCAATACGGGTTTCAGATGGAGATCAATTGTATAAATTTGCGCAAGTTGGTGATTATCCAGTTACTTTAATCGGAATCTCCGAATTTGGGTGTATGGACTCTGTAATGCAAATGATTAGTGTAAATCCAACTCCTCAAGTGCGCATTGCTATTAACGATACGGATCAATGTATCAATGCACAAAATTTCATATTTGAAGCAGAAAGTTTAATAGGAAGGGGGAAGATTCGTGCCTATAATTGGAGTTTGGATGAGAATGATTTAAATACCTATAATTTACAAACGGTATCAAAATCCTATAAACAGTCTGGTTTTAAAACAATACGGTTGGTGAATGTTAGCGATAGTGGTTGTATCGATAGTGCAAAACGTATTATTCGGGTGTATCCGAAACCCAGTGCCTTGATGTTGATTAACGATTCGGCTCAATGTTTATTTCAAAATAACTATGTATTTACCGATAATTCTACGGATTCATTGGGTATCCTGCGTCGTTGGTGGAATATAAATGAGGAACAAAAAGGAATTCAAAATCAAATTAGTCATGTATTTGGAAGTCCAGGACTTAAAAATATTTCCCTCATTACAGAAAGTATATGGTCGTGTTTTGATACTTCACATAGAGAAGTATATGTGAAACCCATGCCAGATGCCCGGTTTGAAGTGTTGCGAGAATTTTACTGCCAGCAATCGGGTTCGTACCCATTAAATGCATTGCGTTCGGGTGGGGCGTTTTTCGGCAAGAATGTGAATAATGGAGCCTATGAACCCAAGGTTTTGTGGAGAGATACGGTTACCCATGTGATTACGGAGGACGGCTGTACCGATAGCAGTAAGCAATACACCCAGGTTTACCCCCAACCCTACGTGGATTTAGGAGCGGATACGTTATTGTGTAAGAATGAGATGTTGGAATTACAGTTGAAAAGCTGGAACAGCCAATATCGATGGGATGATGGTTCGGGTCGCTCACAGAGAAGGATCACGATGCCCGGAACCTACTGGGTTCAAGCGAGTAATATGTGCGGGATGATTATAGATACGGTTCGAATTGAATTTCGGGATGATAATTGTAGACTTTATATTCCTACAGCATTTACGCCCACTGCCGATGCCTTAAACGATGCATATAAACCCGTTGGTTTTGATCTAGATGAAATGCAATATCAGATTTTTAACCGGTGGGGACAGAAGGTATACGAAGGCAATTTAAACGATGCGGGTTGGGATGGCAGCTATTTAGGATCAGAAGCTCCTAAAGGTGCTTATGTATTGAGTGTGCGTTACCGATACACCACGGGTAATAGGGTAATATTAGGAAATGATCGAGTCGTGTTTTATTTATTGCGTTAATCGCAATTTATTTCCATTCTTGAACCCCTTTTAATAAATCTCGTGTATCCTCAAAAAATTCGTTGGCGCTACTTGCATAAGGTTCCTGCAAAAGGGGTAGTTGTTTTGTCGTTATTAAATAATATCCTCTGCGTTTAAATGGAGAATAGGTCTCAGATGGCAATAATTTATGCACCCAGAATGGTTTATAATCCATTTGAATGAGTTTGACTTCATTGCCTCGGTGTAATATTTTAACACGTGCTAAAATGCCTCCGTCTTTGTAACGCTCACGTTGATTAGAAACAAAATTTCCTAAACTGTATGCAACCGGCACTTTTTTCCCCATTTTACTTGTAATGGTTTTTATGGGTTGTACGACATGTGGGTGCATCCCAATTATTGCATCGGCTCCGGCATCTGCTAAGAATTGTGCCCAAAATTGTTGTTGTTTGCTTTCTTGACGTTGATATTCATTGCCCCAATGCATTACGGGGATAATAAGGTTAGCTCCTTGTTTTCTGGCCTTTGCAATGGCATTTTTGATATATACGCTATCGATTATATTAACCATATTGGGAGACTGAACCGTTAATCCGTTGGTTCCATAGGTATAATTTAAAATAGCAATTTTCAAACCTTTTATGGTTTGGATATAGGGATAATGCCTGTTGAACTCTACGGTATCTTTAAATGTACCTGTATGATTTATGCGGATACTGTCTAATACTCGTATGGTTCGTTCTAGCCCTTTTTTACCTCCATCCTGGCTGTGGTTATTGGCAGTGACTAATAAATCGATGCCAAGTTCCTTCATGTTTAAAGCGTACTCATCGGGCGATGAAAACTGAGGATATCCTTTGTAAGGCGGACCTGCCAAAGTAACTTCTAAATTGGCGACACTTAAATCGGCACTTTCAAGGTAGTTTTGTAGGAATTGAAATCCAGGTTTGTAATCATAGCCGGCTGTGGAGTCTAGTTTAGCAGCTTGTATCTGTGGACCATGACCCATTAGGTCTCCACCAAATACCAAAACTAAACTATTGAGGGTGTCTAGGGTTGTTTTTGGGGATGTTTGAGCAAGAGAACCTTTGAAATAGGTCGCAAGCACTAAAAGAAAGTAGATTTTTAGTATACGGATTGATTCCAGCATACAGCGAATATAATACTTGATAGGAAGATCTGAAATTAATACCTCCGGAGAATCATTGTACTACCGGGCTTACGCAAAGGAATTGTTTTGCTTTTAGGTTTCTTGTTTTTTGGGTGGGTCAAGGTATCTTTTTGATTCAAAGCAGCCTTTTTTTCGGGTGTTTCTGCAAGGATAAGGGTATGTGGTTTTACGGGTTGCTTAACAGGAGCGGTTTGAGCGCTTGTTTTACTAATAGTACCCATTATAAGCAAAGATGAAAATAATGCACAAATCCCGGAAAAATGTAAAGGCTTCAATTTCAGCAAATTCATTTTCAAATTTACGAGTTTTACAGATGGTGTCAAAAGCCGACAACTTTAAAGGTTGTACTATTTTGTAACTAATTCAATTGTTTTTGCCGTTTATAAAGCGAATAACCAATAAAATTACCCCAATAAGGATCACACCGCCTAGAATCAATAATAAGTCGTTTTGAGAGTTCATAAATTATTTTTTTAAGTTGTTGAATTTTGAAGTTGATAGGTTTCGAAACCTGTATGGTCAATCTTGGGGCGATTATACCTAAAATTAAGTAGGTAAACTAATCTGCTGGGTGAAAAAGTACGATTTTACGAGAGTTTTGAAGGGAATATTGCCTTAATTATCAAAGTTTTTAGTTGGATAAAGGGCTTATTGTGGGGGTAATAAATAAAGGAGGCCGCCCACCGGGCGGCCTCCTTTATTTATTATTCGAGAGATTTAATTCTGTGATTGGGATACCTCTGCTGAGGCATTTCCAATTATCTAAGAATTAAAATTCAAGTCTCGATGTTTGGAATTGAGATTACTGTAAAACTACTTTTTGAGTAGTGCTGTTGCCTTCAACATCCATAACTTGAACCAAGTAAACTCCGTTCAAACCATTTGCATTAACCTGAGCGATGCTGCTTGCAGGGCTTTCGCTGCGAATGATACGACCGTCAAGGCTCATGATGTTAATAGTCTTAATTGTGCGACTTCCCAAGCTTACAGTAAACATATCAGAAGCTGGGTTTGGAGCAATACGCATATCGTTTGCAATATTCACAACCGCATTATTGCTGCCCATTTGACATGAGTTGTATACATAGAATATTTCTGTCAAATCGGTAGATGTACGTGTGTAATAACGGTTGAAACCGCCAACACCGTTGTCTTTTACGCAATCGCGGTCGGTAGAATCTGCGAAAGGCTCACCGTTAGAGCTGCTGCTCATAACCTCATTTACGAATTTGTATTCGAAGTATTCATTACATAGTCCTTCAACCAAAACTTCGTAAATATCTGAATTCTCAGTATTTGCAGTCATTGCTAACGCACCTGCTTGCCATGCTGGAGAGGTAAATCCACCCATTAACCAAACAGTATCTTGTGGGATTTCATTGCTCATATCAACACGGAATAAGATATCAGAAGGAGCTAGGGTGTTGCCTGAACAAGCTTCGTCTAAACCGAAACAACGCTCAGCGAAAGTAGTATCGCCATGAACGAAGTATTTACGGTCTGCGCCACCTTCCCAGTTTACGTTCCCAGCAGCATCGATTTTACGTACTTTGTGTGCGATTTCAACACCTGAGTCTAACAAGATAGTAGTTGTCCATACGGTAGATTTTGCATTATTTCTAGCGTAATCAAACTGCCAATATCCACCACCTGCGATTTGAATGTAAGCGGTTAATTTGTTGTCGGTAATGTCATATTCATACGTAAGTGAATCACGTGCATCAGCAAGATTGCTAATTTCAGCACCATTTACTGCTTTTGGGATACCCATATGACTTCCTTTTCCATATACGGTGAAAGTTCCATCGCCGTTATCTTTCCAAGTTCCCATTGAAGAACCGTCAAAAGGAGCAACGGGAGTACCACATCCGTTTGCACCGGTTTGTTGCCAACCTTCAATCCAAGTTTCAGTACCTAATATATTGAAGAATGAACCGTCTCTGTTCAATACCACACGGTCGTCTTGCATGCATGGACGAGTAGTTGCATTAATTTCTTCGTTGAACCAAGAAATATCCCCCTTTGAAGGACCAACACCAATTTTAGTAATTTTCCAATCACCGCTTAAGCCAGATTGGTCTGAGAAATAGGTGCCACCGGCCCAGCCGTTGATTTTACCACCTGCGATATCTACATCTTCGAAGTTACACTCTTTACCCATATCGATTTGGAATGTAGCTTTGTATTTAGGGATTTCTCTGCTTGGACAAGCATCACAAGACCCGAAACATACTTTACCTACTGCTAATTCTGCGCCACTCACAGACAGGCTGCGGTTGTTATTTGTAGCACAAGCAGAAGGCACCGCCTCATCAGTACCCCAAGCGTTACCATTTACAAACTTATATGCATAGCTTCCATCAGCTACACATAAAATCACTTCGTAAATTTTGTTGGTGTTGTACAAATTGGCCATTGGGGTAGCGGCAGGATTCCATTCTGGGAAGCCCGCTGCTTTTTGAATATCACCTGCAATATGCACACCGTTAGCGCTAACGGTTTCTTTTTGAAGGTCTACCGCTAAACGCACTGCATATTGTCCACTAGGAGCAGCACCACCAAAAACAACGGCAGGCAACACTAAAGTGTCAGAACCTGATCCAGAATACACCCAACGGTTATCGTTAGTTTCGCCGTTATTGGTATGTCCTTTTTGAGAAATAGCAGGAACGCTTTCAACGCCTGCCCAATCATTATCATTGATGAATTTGTATTCAAAAACAGAATTTGGATCCATTTCAACATAAGCTGAATAGATACTTGAGGAAGGTTCTTGAGTTAAGGCAGTTCCTTTTGGATCCCAACCTTGGAAAGAACCAGCAACGTGAACGCCATTGGCAGAAATGGTTTCGTTAGCCATATCTACAGAAAGTTTTACCTTACGTATCACTGCTAAGTCCCAATTGTCGTTTACAACTATACCATCTACTACATAATCTTGAGCAGAATTGTATTGACGTAAACCAACACATTGAATTGAACTTAAATCACCGCCTGTAATAGTAGAACCAAAAGGTCCTAAAGTAGGAGTTGCGGGTTCCATTTTAATATCATCACCATCTGCAAATACATATAAGCTTACGGAGTCGTCATTATTAGTGCCTGCGTTAATGGTGTATTTCAAAACCACTAAATATGTTTCACCGATGTTCATTTCGTTCGTAGTTCCATCAGCGGTGTTTCCATTAAAAGAAAGACCTAATTTGAACTTTGAAGAATCTGAACCTTCTAAAATGTGAGTTCTAGCTCTAAATGATGTTGATAATTTTGCATAGTCTGGACTACCAGGAGTAGCATATTGACCAAAATGGAAAAAATACCCTGAAGATGTTACGGGTGCTGCTTTGTTTACTTTCAAAAGCAATGAGGCGTAAACGCTTCCCGAAGTGGCATCTGAACTAAACGGACGGTTTACATCGTATCCGTTATTGTTAATTCTTACGGCGTTACCTACTCCACTTCCTTTATAAAAGGTTTTAGAAAGAGACAAGCCACCATCGTTAACTAAAATAGTACCCGAAGTACCACTATGCACATACCAACCGTGATTGGTAACAGCTGAATCTGCCGGATAATCAAAATGCTCGGTCAGATAATTTGTTTGTGCCTTGGCCACGCCAATTGAAGCGGCAACGAACAAGACGAGATGTAGGATTTTTTTCATTGTTTTGTTGTTATTTAATGGTTTATGATACAATATTAATATAAATAGGTGTCTTTTTGACAATTAGTTGTTTCCAAATTGGTTAATCCACATAAGAAATTCCACAAAAGCAAATACAATAATTATGGATAATAGATTCAATTTGAGCCCTACTTTTATCATTCTGTTGATGCGTATATGTCCGCTGCTAAATACCAAGGTATTTGGGGGTGTAGCAACAGGTAGCATGAATGCAGCAGAGGCTGAAATTGCGGTTCCAGCCAGAAAATAATAGGGGTCGATTCCCATGGAAATGGATATGGGAAGAAGGAGGGGAAGTACTACCACGGTTGCTGCTAAGTTTGAGGTTAATTCAGTCAGGAAATTCATAAAAACCAAAACCAACAACACGATTAGGGCAGGATGCAAATTATTCCAAGTTGAAATCCATTCGGTCATCCAAGTCGCTAATCCACTTTTATCGAAAGCTGCTGCTAAACTCAAACCGCCTCCGAATAAAATCAAGGAACCCCAGGATAGTTTTTGAGTATCTTTCCATTCAATTAACGGTTTCCCTGTGCTTGAATTCAAGGTGAATAAAATCAATGCGGCAATAAGCGCAATTAAGGTATCGTCTATGTTAGGGAATAAAGGTTCTATCAGCGTGCTTCTGAATATCCATGCCAATGCAGTCAATGAAAATACCCACAATACCTTTTTTTCTTCGGACTTCATGGGTTTAAGTTTTTCCAGTTGAATATTGCTCAAATGAGATTCGGATACTTCCCGTTTAAGTGATCGGGTTAATAGATACCATGTGCATATTAAAATAGTTAAGGCTAAGGGGAAGGCCCAACTCATCCAAGTCATAAAGCTAATTACCCGATGCATTTTTTGTTCCATAAAACTGGCAAAGACCAAGTTAGGTGGAGTTCCAATAAGGGTTGCAATTCCTCCGATTGAGGCAGAATAGGCAACCCCAAGCAACATAGATTCTGCAAATTTTGAATTTTCACTCAAAGCAAGTGAACGGATTAGCGATAATGCAATGGGTAACATCATTACTGCTGTGGCTGTATTTGAAATCCACATGGATAAAAAGGCAGTTGCGGCCATTACCCCCCCAATCAATTGACTGGGTTTGGTACCAAAAATCGAAATGATCTTAAGCGCAATGCGCTTGTGTAAGTCCCATTTTTCAATAGCTAAGGCCAACATAAATCCTCCCAAAAAAAGGAAAATAAATGGGTGCGCATACGGTGCGGCAGCAGATTTTAAATCCAAAATTCCCAAGAAGGGAAATAATATGAGTGGCAAAAGTGCCGTAGCTTGTATCGCGATTACTTCTGAAATCCACCAAGTTGCCATCCAGGCTGTAATTCCGAGGGTATACTTACTCGTTGCCGTCATACCCTCAAAGGGTAAAAAATAACTAAAAACACAAAATAAAATGGGTCCCAGGGCAATGAATCCCCCTCTGATTCTAATATATGCAAGGATATTTTTCATGGATATAACCATTGCAATGCCGCTTTGGCGTTCCCCAAGAAATCGTGTTCAATACCTGCGTTTTTTTTGAACTTCCAAACAAGGGAAAACCCATTGGCACTTGCCTGTTTTTGACATTCGTTGAAATAATATTCAGCGCGTTCCACACGGTTTAGTCCTTGTGCATCCGATTCTGCATTATGTCGAAGTGCGGAGGAATTGGGATCGGTATCGAGACTTCCTACGCTGATTAATACGCTTTTCGAGAATATATCTTCAAGATTCGATTCACTGAATCCAGTTTGACCTAATCCGTATGGGAAGTCTAGGTCAGTTCTTGGGAGTGTATACCATCCCGATGCCGCACTCGCGGCTTTTTTCATTCGGGAATTGGGTACGAAACTCAAATAGCGATGTACGAATTGGGCTCCTGCAGAATGGCCAAACATGTCGTAGTATTTTACCTCACTTTCGAGGCTCGAAATAAATGTATCGAAGATTTTCTCAATTAAAGCAAAGGACCATTGCGATGGATCTCGTAATGTATTAATCGTTGCATTTTCGCCATTCTCAAACATTCCCCCTAATTGGTATTCATTGGATCCCGGGAAAAGAGCAGTACTGAATTCGGGGCATATAATAATCAACTTTCGGTTTTCCGATTCTTTCAAAAGCAGATTTCGACAATTCTCCGCATCTCTACCGTTTCCGTGTAATACAAATAAAAGTGGAGATTGTGTATGCGCATCTTCAGGAACGTGATAAAAGACCTTCATTTTAGGGGCATTTGAATTTGCGTTGATAGGGAAACTGATATATCCAGTACCCGAAATCTCTGTTTTATTTAGAGGAAGCCCTCCGGACACATTCGGTTCTTTACATCCCCCAAAAAAGATGAGCGTAATCCATAACAATCCTAGCCTTCTGCAGTTCATCAAATTGCAAATTGGAAATACTTTGGGTCTACAGCGCATACCAGTTGGTCAAATTATTGCATGCCACTTGTGGAGTTGTTGTATAATTACCGAAGTGGGTGTTCCAGAATAGCCTACAATTAAACCTTGTTTCAAGGGTGTTTTTAGATATAATTGGCTTAGGCTTTGCGTAACAATATTGTTTTGCAGTAATTTGTTTGAAAG
>CBFHGY010000021.1:0-1250 GCA_965655465.1 Bacteroidia bacterium
TTTATCTACCCCAGCATATACTTCATAAAAGAATAAATTATTGCGTTCGGGAGCAAAAAGGAGATTACCCCCAACGGATTCGTAAAAATGCAAATGCTTCATGAGAGGTACTTTATTTAAAAGAGCCCCATTAAAATGATGTCGATAATGTACCTCATAAAAACGCTTGAAGGTAATAAAGGTAGAATCTAAAGTTTGAAACGCATACATGGGCGGGGTAAACAAAAAATCATCTCCACGACGTTGATATCGATAATCGATAATATTAATGTTGCGCCTGCTTAGGAAGCTTCCCGAAGTAGCCCGCAATTCGCTATTACCTGCGGTTCCCCATGGGAAGGCATGTTCAATGCGATACTCCAGATAATCATAATCGATGTTACTACCTAAAATTCCAGGTAGGGCCTTTTTAAACTCTACCGAAAAAGTGGGCCATGTAGATCCTAAAATAATCTTTTGCCTAGGTTCAGAAATATATCTTTGGAACGGTGTATAAGAAAGCATAATACTTCCGAAAAAAGCTTTATGCGATTGGAAAACGGCGGCCACATTATTCTCAAATAGGCTGTCTCCCCGGGGATCAAAGTTCAAACCAGAGATATCCTGTCGATCGCTAATTTCTCCACGAAGCCGCAAAAATAAACCGTTTACGATTTCTTGTCGGTGGTACATACTCAGATGGGTATGTTGATAGAAATTATCTCTACGGAATAAATCAATATAGGCGGCGAATGGATTGATAAGTCCAAAATCGCGACCCGCTTGAATAAAAACCCGTTTGCGTTTGTACGGATTATAGAGGGTATTAAAAATAACACTTCCTCTTAAATCATGGTTATTTAATCCATAAGACAGGTTCGGGATTAGTTGAATACTGCGTTTGCTTTCGAAAGTTTTTTGAATTCTGTTGGAAAGCAAGATACGATTGCCCCCTGGCCACCAAGGTTGGTACATCAACCAAAGCGGCTGAAAGGCCATATCAATGCCCTTCTTTCGATTTTTAAATTCTTGTCCCTCAAGTACCAAGGATTTAAAGGTGACTTTGTTTATTAAGTCTTCAATACTGTCTAAATATCGATCTGAGGTTTTAATTCGTTTGATGCTATCTTCCTGGGTGATGAAGCTTTTTTCGATGGCGCGGAGCGGTGTTTTGCGGGTTTGTTCCCAGTACACAGAATCGCGCTCATAGGCTTCTTGTTCCGTACGGCTGATTTCCAAACCAAAATGATTTTTGGGGAAATTTGGAGCGA
>CBFHGY010000021.1:1350-29896 GCA_965655465.1 Bacteroidia bacterium
AGAATCGCGCTCATAGGCTTCTTGTTCCGTACGGCTGATTTCCAAACCAAAATGATTTTTGGGGAAATTTGGAGCGATTTCTATACTATCGTAATGTACTTCAGTGGTACCCAGATATTGCGTTCTGCCCGCTCGGTATTTATATTCAAAACGTTGTGAATCAATCAATATAAAACTATCTTGAGTCAAACGGTAATTCATAAACAAGGCCATTTTATCGTATTCTGCCATTAGGTGTTCGGGAACTTCCAAAAGAATTTTAGAAATATAAAATGCCGAGTCAACCACATGTATTTCCCCAGAAAACGTAGCATTACTGACTTGACGACCTTGAAATTGAATTTTTAATATACGACCGTGATTTGAATCGGAATAGCTTTCAATAAATCGAAAGCGATACGCCAAAATGGCGGAATTGGATAATGGGGAAACGATGGGTAATGGCGAGAGCCCTGGCAATGACATCAAGTTTTGATAGATGTTGAAATCACCCTCTACCGTGCTCAAATAAAATAAACTGCTTTTGTCGCCATGTATAGAAACCCCTTGTCGGGATTCTTTTATTTTATTCGGGGGAAGCCAATCGCGTCTCAGTCGTATTTCAGCCATATTGGCTTGAATTTTAGGTTGACTTGCTTCTTTGTCGGTTTCGTCGTTTACGCGAAGCACCTTGCGGCCTTGAATTTTTTCAAAGGCTTTGATATACACTGAAGCGCTTTGAGATGGGAGGCGACTCGCCCAATAAGACCTGCGAGCAATCGCCTTTCTCATCATGTTTGGACCTGGATCGGTCCATTTTGTTTTAATTTCAACCGTACCGATACTTTGTGTGTTGCGTTTTAAAACAATACTCAGCGTGTCTTTTTTTCGATCTTTGGAAATATAGGCAAGTTCATAACTTTCATAATCGGGATGGTTGAATACCAGCTGATAGGCTCCAGGTCTGAGTTCCAAACGAAAATACCCGTCAACACCGGATTCGCCATGCTTGCGACCGGTTTTGTCAAAAATTTGCACCTGGGCTATGGGGGCATTTTCCTGATCTAAAATAAGCCCTAACAACTGTTGGGCCCCGATTTTTTCCGTTGCGAAAAATGCAAAAATTAACAGCGCCGTTTTTTGTAATAATCGCAACATGGTTATTTCTTGAGGAACCAAAATAGCGATTTGCCTTGTGGTTTTATGGACTGTACTTTGGTAAAACGCATTTTCTGCACTTTAGGGCTGAAAGTGGGTCTGAAGTCAGACTTAAGGGGTTTATTTTCGATATCCCAGATAAAGCGATCCAGATTTTTCTTATCCTCTGGTATTTGATCAATAGGGTACAACGTTCCTCGAGGCTTTTCATAAAAATGTACCCGATTTATTTTATTCTCCAGGAAATTGAATTTCATGTTACCACAGGAAACCCAAAATGCGGAATTTACGATACTATCTTCGCTGATGTAATAGATGCTTTTACCATTTCGATAAACCCAGGTTTCTTTAATATGTTGCTGACTGTCTAGGGAATAATAAACTGAATCGCCTTGAATTTGGCTGTAAAAGGCATCGGTTTCTTTATTTACAATTAAGGCATTAGGAAACAAGGCTCCAGATTTGATTTTATTATTACTTAAATATATATCGATGGAGTCACCAGACATTCGGGTTGTTGAGTCCCAAATAACGGGCTTCCCACGGAGCAAAATAGTAGAATCTTGTTCTTTATGGGTTAATGTTTTAGCGGTACTTCGGGTATTGCCTTGAAGCAATTTTACGTGACCCATCGCACGGGTGATTTGCGATTCAGACTTGGGAAGTTTTTCACTGATAAGGGAATCGGCAGATATTCGAATGCTGTCTTTATCGGTGTTTATGGCTAATGCGTGATCGAACATTTCTGCATAGCTCAAGGATTTGCGATATGCCCCCCTTTGTCCGTACAACATCCAATTTTCAGCAGAATCGTAGAGCCATACATTTCCACGAGCGATACCGGCATCGTTCTGTTTGTCTAAAAAAGCCGTATCGGCGCAAAGGATACGTTTATTTTTAGATTGATAGGTAAAACCATTCGTAAAATACCCTTGCTTTTGCTCAGTTAAATAGTAGCCTTCGTTGAGAATGATTTGTTCCTCTTGTGTATTTATTTGGGTATAATCGGTAAAAATGGCTTTTTTGGTATCGGTTTCATAACTCAAGGTATCGGTTTGTATAAGGTAATCGTCGGTTTCTAAGATCACATTTCCCCTAAAAAATAATTTTTTAATGCCAGGCTCATACCGACCTGAACGGCTTTTTAAATAGGTTTCTTTATCTTGAATAAACCCACCGCTGCCATACCAGCCAATCTTACTTTGAGTATGGTATTGTATCCATGGGGTTTTTAGGGTGAGACTGCCATCTTTAAGTACCACGGTACCTTGTACCTTGGCAATATGGGTTAGATTGTCGTAATACAATTGATTTCCAGTAACGGTGGCACCATCTGGATTGATGATTTTAACGTTTCCGGTGCCGTAAAGACTTTCCGATTTTGGATCGTATTCGGCACGATCGCAATAAATACGCGAACCGCTTTGTTCGAAGAATACATTGCCGGTAAGTAACTGCCCTTGATGATCCCCCAAATCCAGCGATTTCATGCGTTTTGCCTTTAAATTTATTGGCTGCGAATGGGCCATGCCGGTCCACAATAAAAGCAGCATCGTGCTAAAATAAAATTGTAGACCTTTGTAGTGCATAAATCAGAATATCCGCAAAAATAAGTCGCAAATTACATGTTACAATCCATTAAAACAGAAGTCAATCGTCAAGCTTGGGACTTACATCGACAGCGTGGCTTGTTGGCCTTGAGTGGGGGGCGCGATTCGGTGGCGTTATTTTGGGCGTTTTGTGACTTGGGCTATGATTTTGAAGCGGCACATATCAATTATGGGTTGCGGGGTGCGGAAAGCGATGGCGATGAGGCATTTGTGCGGGAATTGTGTGCTTCGCAGTCGATTGTACTTCATGTATTGCAGGCATCGGAATTGGCACATCTTCCGGGTGAATCCACGCAAATGTGGGCACGACGCGTGCGTTATGATTTTTTCGGGGGAATTTTATCAAGCCGGAATCTCGATTATACGGCGGTGGCGCATCACGCCGGCGATCAGTTGGAACATTTTTTTATCTATTTGTGGCGGAATCAAACCGATACCGCTTTTCGAGGAATGTTACCGCAGAACGGTGCGGTTATCAGGCCTATGTTAGGGGTGCTGCCTTCTCAAATTAAAGCGTTTTTAGAACAAGAGGGACGCGCGTGGCGGGAAGATTCAAGCAATGCCAAAACGGATTATTTGCGCAATAAAATCAGACATGGCATTATAGGGATGATGCCCGATGCCGAAGAGCAGATGCACGCTTTTTTGAAGGTGTCGGAGGCGTTTCAAATTCAGTGGCAAGAGCAAGTAAACCTTTGGAGTTCTCGCTGGCCATGGAATGAATTGGATCGCGGTTTTTGGGTATTTCAAGGAGCCGATTTGAAGGGCTTGGAATTGGCTTGGAAGCAGGCCTTTCAGCAGTTGGGATTTTCGCGCGATACGTGGCAACATTGTCAGGAAGACCAGGTTCGGGTGGGGGCGCGATTCGTATCGGGTTTGGGATTTGTTTTGGTGTTTTCCAGAGGCGGATTGTGGTATCTTTTTAAAGAAGTAAAAGACGTGCTGGATTGGGAGGGAATCTTGGGCGACGGGGAATTGGGTTTTGATTTTGGGGGATATCGGTTCCGATGGTGCCGGGGGCAGGATTGGAAGGGAGAGGGAATGGTGTTAGGAAGGCTTCCCCAGGAAAATACAGGAAAATTATTGAGGGTGCGGGGATTTCAAAATGGAGATCGCATGCCATTGAAGGGCGGCGGCACGCAGAAGCTGAGTGATTTGGTCACGAATGAAAAGTGGAACCCGTATGAGAAATCGCGCATGATGGTGGCAGATGCAGGGGGTGTGGTGGTGATGGCAGCGGCGGTAGGTCGCGAAGTTTCGGGTTGGGAGGCAGCAGATTGGGTGTTGGTGGGTTTAGTGGATGGTTTCTAAAAACGTTTCGAAATTCCAAGCTTGAAGGTGTAATATTCCATTTTTTGATGGTAATAAAACCTCATCCATCGAGACTATTACTTTAGTATAGTTGTCTGAAATAGCTTCTAATGCAGCATATTCGCGGGTGAGGGTTGCAGGATCGAGCAGGAGGTAGGCGCATTGCACGTATAGGGTTTGATGGTGTCGTTTTGCAATAAAGTCGACTTCATTTTTAGGTAGGTGACCGACATAAATGTCGAAATTGGCATTTCTCAAAGCCAGATAAATGAGATTTTCAAGTTGGTAGCCGATGCCATACCCGAAGCCGCTGTACAAATAATTTTTATAGCTCAAATCGTTGGCATAAAATTTAGAATTGCCGGAAATTATTTCCTTTCCTTTGATGTCGTAGCGTTCGGCTTTATGAATAAGAAACGCTTCTTGAATATATCCTATATAGCTGGAAATGGTATCGTAAGTGGTTTTTCGGCCGTTACTTTTTAAGTAGTTGGTAATATTATTAATAGAGAGCAGGTTAGACGCGTTGTTGATGAGGTAAATAAATACGTCTTCTAGCAGTTGGGGATCTCGTATGGTGTTTTTTTGGATGATATCACGCAAGAGAACCGTGTCTTTTACGGACGATACATATTGCCTTCGGGATTCTTCGTTTGGCAGGAAGAATAATTCTGGCAAACCTCCGCTTTGCATAAATTGCGCGTAGGTGCTGCTGTTGGCGTTTAGTTCTTGGATACCCAGATATTCCTGATAGCTAAAGGGTAGTATTTCAAAACTTACATACCGGCCAGAAAGCAAGGTGGCTAATTCGCCGGATAGCATCGTTGAGTTGGATCCGCTAATGAATATTTCGTAGGAGGCCGTATAGTCTTGGGCATAGGAGTTAACTAATTTTTCCCAGCCTTCAATGTTTTGAATTTCATCAATGAGTAAATAGATTTTACCTTGAGGATTAAGGCTTTCTTGGTATTGGCGGATTAGGTTGTTGAGGTCGATATAGGTGTTAATGGAATCAAAGACGAGATATTCTTTGTTTATATAGAGGATTTGGTTGGGGTTTACGCCATTATTTATGAGGGATTGAGCGATTTGTCGGAGCAGATAACTTTTACCTGTGCGTCTTTGTCCGACAATTACCTTTATGAGTTTATTATGGGTAAAATTTTGGATACGGTTAAGGTAGGTGGTACGCATAAATCCGAGTTGGAGGACATTTCCATCCCAGAAATTGTACTTGGCGAGATTTTTAATAATTTCTTCCATACTCGAAAAAAGTACTCAAAAATAGACAATTTTCGTTTATAAATGAAAATAGCACTCAAAAGACAGGGATTTTCGTTTATAAACGAAAATCCCGTCAATCAATCGCTCAACTATCCATTGAACCTTACTCTATATCAATCACGATCTTCTTCACAACAATTACCTTATTCTTAGGATCTTTGATGCGTAAATAATATATCCCTGAACTCACATTCCATTTGAGTATGTCAAAAGTAATTATTGGATTATTAATTGTAGTCGACTCTAAGAGTTTCCCTCCAACATCTCTGACTTCTATCCCATAACTCAGGAAATCTAGGTAATTGCCGATTTTAATTTGGAGTTTGTCTGAGGTTGGATTCGGATAAATTTCAATATTTGATAGGATCAAAGGAGAACTTCCAGACAAAGGAATGCTAAAATGCAGGGTGTCTTCAACCGTTATAAACGTGGTATCATAAACATAAACATTAACACGGGTGGTATCGTAATAATTGACTTTCACCCAAATCGTGTCATAATATTTTGTAGTAATGGTATCGTACACCTGAATATAGCCTGTATCCCATTTGGTGATAACCGTAGTGTCGAAGAAATGATGAAATATAGAGTCGTGAACAATAACCGTATCGATCTGAACAAAGAAGCAGGTATCGGCTAGTTGCAGGGTGACTTCATTGGAGGTATCGGCACAAATGTCGGTGGAGGCCAATAACCGGAAGTTCATTTTCTCATGATAAAACTGAATGCTATCTACTTCCAATTTAGCTGTATTAACCCCTTTGTAGGGTTTTGTTTCGCGTACATTTCCAAAATCGACATGTTTACTTTGCCCTTGCCATTGAAATTTTACTTTAGAATATCCTTTGAGGGTATCGGTTTGGATAGCTACAGAATCACCAATTTTGTACGAACCGGTTCCGCTTTGTTTGAGGGTTTTTAGGTTAAACGTGTCACAGCATCCCCCGTCGACAAAAATAGAAAAGGTTCGGTTGGTTATTAAAGGTGCCGCGCAGCGATTGTCTTTCACTTGTACATGGATGGGGTAAATATGGCCTCGCGTATCTTTAGCGGTAGGCGTCCAACTGAAGGCGTATTCATAGTGATTTACGGCCTTTTTGGTTTCCGTTAGCGTTGCGCCTTTGGGTAGGTTCAACCACTTGATTTCAAGGGTGTCTGGATTGCTTTGGTAACCACTCCATGTGCTGTCTTTAATGCTAAAATTAAAGGAAAGGGAACGCGTAGCACAGATGTGTTTGTCTTTTTCGGAGCTTACCGTGGGCGGCAAATTATAAGCGCTGGAATTGTTGGTGGTAAGATTGGTGGTCCAAACATCTAAATCTCTTCGCGTACAACCCATGTAACGGTAAATATTGAGAGAATCTTTCCTGTATTGACGGGCTTCAACTACCATAGGGAATAAACCAGAGCAGTTGGTGGGAGTTAAAATGACATCGCCGGTCCATTTATTCAGGTAAATTCCTTTTGGTATAAATTCTTCAGGTTTGGGTGTGCATTTTATATTGGTAGCAGATGGAGGCGTACAATAACACGTAATGGGGTAATTCTCTGCAAGCGGTGAGGTATAATTCATATAAATGCCATAACCCGTAGTTCGTGCTTTGACCCATACATAAGATATGGAATCTTGGTCGGGGTCATTGACTCCGTAGCTCATGTAATTGCCGATGTTGCATTGAATTTTATTTATGGGATTGGAAATATAATTGCCCGAATTGTTGTAGGCCATTTTGGGAGAAGATAATCGGCAAAGGCTGAGTTCTGCATTAAAGATAGATTCGGTAGTGCTCTGGTTGGGCCTCCCCTGATTAACCACAATATAAGGCGTGAAAATACACCGTCCGGCATTGATATGTCCGGTTATGGTAGAATTAGTCAAGTCTATGGTATCGGTGTAACGGTGTTTTTCTAAACCAAAACCTTGTCCAGAGGTATTGACTTTAGAGCAGAAAGGAATCCCCCCTTTACAAATATTGGATACTTCAGAAATAGTAATCAATTTGGGTTTCGTTGTGGGTACATATTGCTGAGAGCCCCCCGAGCTGTTTTGAAATCGATGGTAATACGTAAAAGTTGTGTTGGTTATTGCTGCACCCCGGCAGTCTCTGAGAATATCAATATAGATCACATATTTTTGGTTGCCTATATAGGCGTAGGTAATTTCGCAGCCGGCAATATGATTGGCTTTAACGCTTTGGAAGCCTAAAAATAACAGCAGCAGTGGTAATATTTTTTTCATAGATTATTATTTTAAAACGTGACAAGTTCCTTTAAGATAATGTTTTTTATTGTTAATGTCGGAATGAGTCTCTAATAAAGTATTGGACAACATGGTGATATGATTTGTTGCCTTTAGAAAAAAATAGTAATTAATACTAAACTCATGTATTTCATTCCTGTTAATAGGAGTCCAATTTGAATAAAAACAATAATTTGCGTGTATTCTCGAGCCTGATTTTTTCTATCAATTTAATTAAGAAAATTTACTAGGTTTTCAGCAAATTTTTGAAATTTCATGCATGTAAGAGTCGTTCTAAAATGACAATTTTTTTGGTGTTATTTCCCTCGATTATGGCTTCGTGTTGTTAAATTAGGAATCTGCTTCCTAATTTGCAGGAATATCTCGGTTTTTGGACAAATCTGCAATGGCGTTGCGGATTTGTCCAAAATTAGGCTTGGAGTTCCCCCAAAAAAGAGGTCGTATTTCGGAACGCATATCTTACAGGAATGAATTATGCCAGGTAATGGGAAAAAGGGAAAATTAACCGACGATAAGGTCTGTTTTTATGAGGTGCTCAATCCGAGCCGCTTATTCTTATCGCCGATTACTGCAAATTCCCTACTTTTGTTACACATGAAAGCGGTAATACCTGTTGCCGGTATTGGCAGCCGACTCAAACCCCATACCCAAACCCAGCCTAAGTCGTTAATTCCCGTGGCAGGGAAGCCCATACTCGGACATATCATGGACCGATTGGTAGAGGCCGGCGTAACCGAATTCGTATTCGTAATAGGATACCTCGGCGATAGAATTGAACAATTTTTAACCGATCACTACAAGAATTACAAACTCAGTTTCGTAATTCAAACCGTAGGAAAAGGAATAGGTCATGCAGTCTGGCTCGCAAAAGACCATTTTGCCGGACCCGATCCCATTTTAATCGTACTAGGCGATACTATTTTTGAGGCGGACTTGAAAAAAGTTTTTGCATCGCCTACGAGTTTATTAGGGGTAAAGAAGGTTGAGGATCCCCGTCTTTTTGGAGTCGCAGAGCTTGAAAACGATGGAAGCATCCGAAAATTGGTTGAAAAACCGAATATCCCCCATTCTAATTTGGCCTTGGTAGGAATTTATTTTATCCGAGAAACTGCTGCACTTTTTGAGTGTTTGGAATATAATATTGCTCATGATGTAAAACATCGCAATGAGTTCAATTTGACGGATGCACTATTTTGTATGATTGGAAAAGGGATTCGAATGGAAACGTTCCCCATAAGCAGTTGGTTCGATTGCGGTAAACGCGATATCATCTTGCAAACCAATAAGCAATTACTCAAAGCACGGGTACAAAACGATTATAAAATGTGGAGGGATAAGGGCAATATCATTGTGCCTCCCGTGTATATTGCACCTACCGCTCAAATCGAATATTCGATTATCGGTCCGGATGTAAGTATTGGAGAAGAAGCCCATATTACGCGATCTATCGTTCGAAATAGTATTATTGGATTAGGGGCAAGTCTGAATAATGCTACCATTGAAGATTCCCTAATTGGAAGCGATGCCTCACTTTCTGGGGCCGTTCACAGTTTGAATATCGGTGATAGCGCTGAGATAAATTTATAACGTTGAGATACAGGAGTACAGAATTGGCCCAAATTTGGGAAATTACCTTGCCAGTTGGCAAAGAGGATGCGGTCATTTCTGAAATTGTTTACGATACACGTCGTATTTCCGAAGTATTGAATATTCATGAATCTGTATTTGTTGCTCTGAGATCGGCTCGAAACGGACATGAATTTATACGAACGGCCTATTCTGCGGGCATTCGTTTTTTTTTGATTGAAGACTCAGAATATGCGGCATTTAAAGATCTTAATGATGCTCATTTCTTTAGAGTTGAGAATACGCTAAAAGCAATACAAAAATGGGCAGAAACACACCGCAGGAAGTATTTTATGCCTGTGATAGGGATAACAGGCAGCAATGGTAAGACCGTTGTTAAAGAATGGCTTTATGAGCTTCTTAAAAATGATTTTATTCTATATAAAAGTCCAAGAAGTTTCAACAGTCAATTGGGTGTTGCCCTGAGTGTATTGGGAATCGAACGCGAGCATCAGCTGGTCATCATAGAAGCCGGGATTTCGCGATCGGGAGACATGGATGCCCTTCAAGCCATGATACAACCCAATTTAGTCGTTTGTACCCATTTGGGTGATGCGCACGATGAAGGTTTTGTTTCACAGGCTCAAAAAGCAGAAGAAAAATTCAAACTGGTTAAAGGGGCGGATGTGGTGGTGTTTCCCAAAGATCAAGACATTTGGAATGATGCAATCGGTGTTTGGCGTAAACGGCAGCCCCTTACCAAATTTGTTTCTTGGGGGAAGTCGGACCGAAGTTCTTATATCATTGAATCGACTGAAAAAATGCCCTTCGGAACACGCATTCATTTTCGGTATCGTTCTATGGAGCATGTGTTAGATTTGCCATTTAGCGATGAAGCATCTATCTCGAATGCGTTAACGTGTTTCACGGTTCTAACGGCATTGGAACGCTGGGATGAAGCCCATATTTCTGCTTTTTTAAAATTACACCCCTTGGAAAACCGGCTGTCAATAGAAAAGGGGCAGCGTCAAAACATCATCGTCAACGATACCTATTCACACGATATAGAAAGTTTGCGTGTTGCCCTGCGCGTGCTTGAAGAGCAATCTGCGGGTAAAACCCGTGCCGTAGTTTTAAGTCCAATGGTACATGCAAAATCGGTGGAGCCTTTGCAAGATTTACTTATTAGCAGTGGCGTTCAACGGGTTATTTGGGTAGGTATTTCTCAAATTTCCCCCAAAAAAGGATTGCAAGAAGAGGTTTTTGAAAACACAGAGGCTTTATTAGATTCAAAAATATTGGGGGAAATTTCCCAAACGGCTTTGCTCATTAAAGGGGCGAGAATCCACGGTTTAGAAAGGGTTGTTTCGATATTGAAAGAGCAACTACACCACACCGTAATGGAAATAAACTTAGATTCCGTTCGGTATAATTACCAATATTTCCGGTCAAGAATTGCATCCGATGTAAAAACCATGGTAATGGTTAAGGCCTCGGCTTATGGCAGCGGAAGGTATGAAGTTGCTCGATTATTAGAATCCTTAGGTGCCGATTATTTCGGGGTTGCTTATGCTGATGAAGGTGTTTCATTGAGGTCGGCAGGGCTAAAAGCCCCTATTATGGTTATGAATACCGACGGCAAAGGATTGGAACAATGCGTGCAACACCAACTTGAGCCCGTAATTTATAATCAAACAACGTTCAATCAGTTTGCAAAAATTGCTAATGATTATTCTACGGGAATTCATTTAGAGTTGGATACAGGAATGCATCGATTGGGATTCCCCATTAAAACAGATTGGAGTTTCTTAAAAAACCTGTCCCAATATGTAAGGGTAAAAAGCGTATTTACGCACTTATCCGCATCTGAAAATAGGGAGATGGACCGCTTTACCCAAGAGCAATTAAATTCTTTATTGATAGAGAAAAAAAATATAGAAAAGGTCTTGGGATATTCCATAATGTCGCACGGTCTTAATAGTTCTGGAATTGTGAGATTCCCTGGATTTCAGATGGATATGGTTCGATTGGGAATAGGCTTGTATGGGTTGGAAACACAATGGGATGCCCAACTAAAACCGGTTGCGGGTTTATATACAACCATAACTCAAATTCATGAAGTTCCTGCAGGTGAGGGAATAGGATACGGACAACTAGATCCGGTATCACACCCAAGAAAAATTGCAACCATAGCGATCGGTTATGCCGATGGATTATTAAGGAAATTTGGCCGAGGCAAATGGGGCGCTTTGATACAGGGCAAATATGCACCTTATGTTGGAAATATATGTATGGATATGGCCATGTTGGATGTTACTCAAATTGACTGCTCTGAGGGAGATAGAGTTGAGATTTTTGGACCTCAGAACGATATAAAAGAAATGGCCCGCCGTGGCGAGACCATTTCTTATGAGATATTAACTACTATATCGCAGCGGGTACCCCGCTTATTTGTTGGCGAATTTTAGAAATTCTGTTAGGCCCCTTTAAGGCTATGGAACGGATTTTTGAGGTTTTTATAGCTGGTAATATCTACCTTTAAGGAACCCACATATATATCGGTTTGAATTCGGATGGGAATGTGATTTTCATCATCGCTAACCCAAACGGTCATGGCATCTTCGTCTTTAAAAACCCGATCAACTACCAACTGGGGTTTTAGTTTAATGCAGGCTACCTTACCTAAATCGGTATCGATGGTTTCTTTTCCTTCATAGCGCACGCTGAGTTTATGTAATTTGTTATCGATATAAATATCCATTGGGAATTTATATCCTTTGGCTTTATTGCGGTAATCGAAGGTGCGCATATAATAAATAGCTGCGGCAACATCCATGGTATGATCGGTGATAGAGATTTTGCCTTCTTTATTTTTAAGCCATTTTTCTTTGTGGTTATAAATGGCAATATCTTGGTGATAGTAGGCATCTTCTCGAACGGTTTTTGCATAGCGCAACGGAGTATGACTTTCGGCATCTACCCAACTTTCAAATTTGTCGCGTACCCGAAACATCCAGCTGAAACTGTTTATGGTTTGGCCTTCAATTTTAAGGTTATACGCGGGTCGGTTGTGTATTTTTAAAGGCTTTGAAACACTCATTTGTACAACAGCTGCATTCATAGCACCGTAATGTACGCGGTAATTGAGTTCTTCAGATCCTTGATAGGCTTGGTTGTTAATGGCTTTTGAGAAGTTGTTTTCTGGAAGACGGTTAAAAGACCATAGGGCCATTCCGAGTGCAAGGCTTAAGGCGGCTGGGAAAATGAATTTAGCTTTCATGGTTGTGGTTAAATGGTGCTTATGTATACTAAGACACCATTTGGCGAGTTATCCCCCAAAGGAACGCGATAAGCGCAAAAATTGACCTATTTTTGTTTATGGAAAATCGCAAGAAGCTCACGCAGTATTCAAAGGGAAGTGGTTGTGGTTGTAAAATTCAACCGGCGGTATTGGGCGATCTGTTAAGTGGAATGCACGGTCAAACAAAGTCGTATCCGCAAATTCTTGTGGGAAACCAACAGAACGACGATGCTTCGGTGTACGATTTGGGCAATGGAATGTGTTTGCTGCAAACAGTTGATTTTTTCACACCAATGGTAGACGATCCCGAGGTATTCGGAAGGGCGTCTGCGGCGAACGCATTGAGCGATATTTATGCTATGGGGGGAAGGCCCATTATGGCGAATGCTGTTTTGGGTTGGCCGATTGATGAAATTGATATTGAAATTGCCAAACAGGTTTTACAAGGTGGACTGCATTGTTGTGAAGATTTGTCGGTTCCTTTAGTAGGTGGACATAGCATTGACAGTAGGGATCCGATTTACGGTTTGAGTGTAACGGGGTTGGTAGAAAAGAGCAAGTTGCGCACGAATGCCATGGCGAAAGTGGGCGATTGGATTGCCATTACCAAACCCTTGGGCATAGGCATGTTATCGGCAGCTCATAAGCGGGGTTTGACAGATGCATCGCAAAATGAGGCTTTATATAAAATAGTAACGCAGGTAAATACGGTGGGCGCCCATTTGGCGGATATCGAGGGGGTGCATGCGATGACAGATGTAACGGGATTTGGTTTGTTGGGTCATTTATTGGAGGTATTGCGGGCGTCGGAATTGGCGGCTCAGATAGAAGGGGAGGCCATTCCAAAGATAGAGGAAGCCAAAGCATTAGCGGCTCAGTTTATATTGCCGGATAACGCGATGCGCAATTGGAACGCGTATGAGTCGCAGGTGCAGCAGGTGCATACAGATTCGTTTGCATGGATGGTAGATCCTCAAACGAACGGTGGGTTGTTATTCACGTTTTCGGAGGAGTCTCGTGGCGATATTGAGACTTTGATGCGCGATCAGAATCAGGAATTTTGGGTAATCGGCCGCACCAAATTGTGGGATTCGGAATCGCCGATACGCGTAGGAATTGTGTAGAGACGCAATGCATTGCGTCTTTACATTGAAAAATTGCAATATCGTAGTTGGGGATTGAAATTTTACCACCGTAAAATTTACCATCGTAAAATTTCAAAATGATTATATTAAGGTATCTCCTGTAAATCAAATCAAAAATGCCGAACCTATAAAAGTCCGGCATTTTTAGAGAGGGATGCGGCGTGAAAGGCTTCCCTCGAAATATTAATCGCGGTATAAAACCGATTTGCTTGCTTTTACTATGCGCTCCACCGATGGCAGGTATGCGTCTACAAAAGTAGATGCGTAAGGTAAATTGGTATCCATGCTTGTAACGCGGTGAACGGGAGCATCCAAATAGTCGAATGCACGCTTTTGTACGATATGGCTTACTTCAGAACTGATGCTTGCCAATGGCCATGCCTCTTCAACAATAACCAAACGGTTTGTTTTCTTAACGCTTTCAATTACCGTATCGTAGTCGATTGGGCGTACTGTGCGCAAGTCGATCAATTCAACGGAAATTCCTTCAGCTTCCAATGCGGTTACCGCTTCATGGCAACGCAACATCATTTTGCCGAAGCTAACTATGGTAACATCGGTTCCTAGTTTAACCACATCGGCTTTTCCAATAGGAATGGTATATTCGCCTTCAGGTACCATGCCTTTGAAACCGTACATCTGCTCGCTTTCCATGAAAATTACTGGATTTTCATCTCGGATGGCGCTTTTCAATAAACCTTTGGCATCTGCAGGATTGGAAGGAACTACCACCTTCAAACCGGGGGTATTGGCATACCAATTCTCGAAGTTCTGTGAGTGTTGTTGTGCAAGTTGTCCTGCGCTACCAGTTGGACCTCTAAAAACGATAGGACTGGTAAATTGACCGTTCGACATGCTATTGATTTTGGCCGCGCTATTAATTACTTGGTCAATTGCCACGAGTGAAAAATTGAAGGTCATAAACTCACAAATAGGACGTAATCCGTTCATGGCCGCACCTACTGCGATACCTGCAAAACCCAATTCAGCGATAGGCGTATCGATCACACGTTTGGCTCCAAATTCATCGAGCATGCCTTGCGAAACTTTATAGGCACCATTATATTCAGCGACTTCTTCACCGATTAGGAATACACGCTCGTCTGCGCGCATTTCCTCTTGCATGGCTTCACGAAGGGCTTCACGAAATGCTAATTCTTTCATATTTAGACGCAAAAATAAGGATTTGGCACTAAAAAGACGCTGCGTTTTGTTGAAATCAATGAAGTCGTTTTGATAACACTGTTGATATAAATTGGAATAATTGACGAGGACCGAGTTTGCGCCATTGCAATTCATCAAGGTCGCCTCCAAAATTCAGGTAATAATCGATGCCGTTTTGACGGAATTCTTGCAAAACGTGCTCCCTGAAATTCAACAAAGCAATCCAACCCTCTTCAACGTCTTGAAACCATTCTTCGTAATAGGAATCGTCGGAAGCATGAAAATTCATAACATTTTCACCAATCAAAATAAAATGATTGATGCCTGTTTCAACCATAACTTCGAGTACCTCGCGTTTTAACAACATAATATCGTTATAAAGTGCATCGTTCCATTCACCTAATAGTTCAATAATGGCAAATTGGTCCTGATAATCGGCAAAAAGTACCTTTATATATAGGGTATGCGATCCAAAATGATCCCACTGTGGGTGAATTAAATAATTATAAACGGTATGTTCATAATAGAATTCGGAATATTCGCGCCCATAAAAAGGCGAAGCGGGGTCTTCACACGCACTATATTGATTGATCCATGCGTAATGGGGTTCCAGATCATGCACATGCAAAGATACCTTGAAAATTCCTACCTTCGCACGCAGGTGTCGCGCACATTTGTTAAAAATTTAATTTGGCTCCAAGCCCTTAATTGGTTGGTTAAACCGATATGGATTTTATGGATAGAGCGCACCGTACAGGTACAATTGGGCAATGAATCCTACGGTCAGTATTTCGTCCATTTTAACCTCGGATTGCTATTCGCGGTGCTTTTAGATGCGGGTCTAAATGCCTATGTTTCACGTGAAGTAGCGTCTAAGGGTCATTTAATTCACCGCAATCGGGTGCTGGCTTTGAGGATGTTTTTTGGAGCTATTTACGTGCTGTTAGTTGCAATTGTGGCATATCAGCAACAATTAGATGCCCGAATTTTGGTATTTGTCGTCGTTAATCAGATCCTGGCGTCTATTCTACTTTTAATGCGCGCGGTGGTTCAAGGCAGACAATTGTTTATTTCTGATGGACTGTTGAGTGTTACAGATCGATTGATTGCCATTGTTTTAAGTGCATGGTTTTTATTTGGCTCGCATACATTTACCGGTTTAAACGGTATTGTAGTGTTTCTCTTAGCCCAAACTGCTGGCTACGTTTTTGCCGTTCTGTTGGGTTGGTATTTGCTTCGATTTGAGGGATTACCTAGAACACGCAATGCCAAAATAGATACGCAAATCCATACTTTGGGAAGCTCGGGAACGGTTGCTGCTGAAACGCTTTCAAATATGGATTATTCGGGAAGCTCGGGAACGGACCCAGTACCTATTCAAGAGGAGGTGCCTTCCTTTGGCAGGTGGACAAAAGAAGTGGTGTGGTTTGTAGCAATGGCACTTTTTATGAGTGTTTTTACCCGTATCGATGCACTCATGATTCGGAATTTATCGCCAGATATGTTCGGCAAATGGGGAATCGATAGTGGTTACTTTCAAGCTGGAATGTATGCCCAAAGTTACCGGTTGTTAGATGCAGGATTGATTTTTAGCACCTTGTTAAGCACACAATTATTACCCATATTTTCTCGCAATATCGAAAAAGACCAAGATAATACGCATTTCGTATGGTTGTCTTTCCGATTGGTATGGTTGGTGGGTTTGGCGGCACTTTTTACGGCATATATTTGGGGAAATGAAATACTAGAAATGCTTTACGGTGCAAAGTGGGAAGGCGGTGGCGAAACGCAATTAGCCCAAAGATCGGGCTGGATTTTTGTTGTGTTAATGGGAGCTTTTGTTGCCATGAGTAGTATCCACGTTTTAGGGACTTTTATTACTGCCGAAGGGCGCATGAAGTGGTTAACCGGATTGGCATTATTGAGCATGATTATAAATATGGGTGCCAATTTCTTCCTAATTCCAAGATACGGAGCATTGGGAGCCGCCCTGAGTGCGGTAATAACGCAATGGTTTTTTGCTGGGGCCTGTGCAATTCGCGTTTGGAATTCGGCCACGGTTCAAACCCGAAATATAAAATGGAAAGTAATTCCGATGAGTGCTTTATACGGTCTCATTTTGGCACTAGGTTTGCATAATGTTTCGTGGGTTTCCCAAAAAATCATTTTAGAAATTGTGGTTTGGTTGCTGTTTATTGTGGGGTTGGTTTGGCACCTTTTTGGGGAAAATCTCAAAAAAATGATTCAAAAATTTATATAAAAAACACAATACGTGACATTTGTCACAGTTTTAGCATTGTTTTTTTCGGTATTTGCCAAAACCCTAATTATTAAGCTATGAAACATAAAGTACTCATTATTGGCGGTGGCAATGCTGGAATTTCCACCGCAGCCCAGCTATTACGTAAGGATTCAAATTTAGATATTTCAATTGTAGAACCCTCCGACAAACATTATTATCAACCCGCTTGGACATTAGTAGCTGCGGGTGTTTACAATATTAAAGATACCGAAAGAAGTGAAGCTTCTGTAATGCCGAAAGGAGTGAATTGGATCAAGGAAAAGGCAGCAACGTTTGAACCAGAAAACAATACCGTACATTTAGGCAACGGAGAAAAAATTCGGTATGATTATTTGATTGTTGCTCCGGGTATACAAATAAATTGGGATGCAATTCCCGGATTGAAGGAAAGTGTGGGGACGCAAGGGGTATGTTCTAATTACGATTTTAAAACGGCTCCCTATACTTGGGAATGTTTAAAGAATGCCAAAGGCGGTAATATTTTATTTACCAATCCTAATACGCCCGTTAAATGCGGGGGTGCGCCACATAAAATACTGTATTTGGCGGCAGATTATTTCCGCAAACAAGGAACCCAATCTAAATTTAACTTGCAATATTGGAGTGCAGGTTCACGCTTATTTGGTGTTGAAAAATTCGAAAAAACCTTGTTAGAGGTTGTAAAAAGAGGGCATATCACCACGAATTTCCGTACACATTTGGTAGAAATTGATGCTCCAGGAAAGCGTGCAAGATTTGAATATTTAGATGGAGATAAAAAAGGGGAATCTGTATGGGTGAACTATGAAATGATTCACGTAACACCACCGCAAAGTGCTCCCGATTTTGTTAAAAACAGTCCGCTTGCAAATGCGGCAGGTTGGGTAGACGTAGATAAAAACACCTTGCAACATAACACGTATAAAAATGTATTTTCATTGGGCGATGCGGCTGGACTTCCTACGGCAAAAACGGGTGCTGCAATCAGAAAACAGGTGCCTGTTTTAATTGATAATTTGATTCGTACCATAAAAGGGGAGGCCGTAATTCCAGATTACGATGGATATTCTTCCTGCCCTTTAGTCACTGGTTATGGAAAGTTGGTTATGGCTGAATTTGATTACGACAATAACCCTAAAGAAACTTTTCCATTTGATCAATCAAAAGAGCGATATAGCATGTATTTCCTGAAGCGTTACATGCTTCCTTGGTTGTATTGGAATCAGATTTTGCCGGGTAAAATCTAAATGTTGGGTAATTGAAACCTGTCCCCCAGATATAAACTTTGGGGTGAGTATAAAGGATAGAAAAACAAATTAGGGGTTAAAAGGTATTCCCAAAATTTATTTTTGGGAATACCTTAATTGAGATTAAATCGGAGTTTACTTATTGTTAAACAAGGGAAAACTTCCTGCCCAATCATGGATATGGGAGGCAATTTGTGCCAATTTCGCATCGTCGTTAGGATGCATCAAAGCCGTATCTATAAATTCTGCAATTTGCTCCATATCGCTGGCTTGAAATCCGCGGGTGGTTAAAGCTGGGGTTCCTAAACGGATACCACTGGTTACAAACGGACTTCTTTCTTCAAAAGGAACGGTGTTTTTATTAATGGTAATATGACATTTTCCTAATGTGGCTTCGGCTAGTTTACCGGTGAGGGTATCGCTTTTGCTGCGAAGATCGATTAACATTAGATGGTTGTCTGTACCGCCAGAAATAATGGAATATCCACGTTTTACCAATCCGTTTGAGAGGGCTTGAGCATTTTGAATAACCCGATCACAATACGTTTTAAAATCGGGTGAAAGTGCCTCGCCAAAGGCAATGGCTTTAGCGGCTATAACGTGTTCTAGGGGACCCCCTTGGGTTCCGGGAAAAACAGCGCCGTCTAAAAGGGAACTCATGCGTTTGATTTCCCCTTTTGGAGTAGTTAGTCCCCAAGGGTTATCAAAATCTTTACCCATCATGATGATACCACCACGAGGACCGCGTAAAGTTTTATGGGTAGTGGAAGTAACGATATGGCAATGTAATAATGGATTGTTTAGTATGCCTTTGGCGATTAATCCAGAGGGGTGTGAAATATCGGCTAGTAGCAAGGCACCAACTTCGTCGGCAATAGCACGCAAACGGGCATAATCCCAATCTCTGGAATAGCTAGAAGCGCCACAAATAATTAATTTAGGTTGTTCGAGGCGGGCTTTTTCTGCAACTTTCTCGAAATCAATTAATCCTGTTTCCCTTTCAACACCGTAAAAGCTTGCTTTATATAATTTCCCAGAGAAATTAACCGGAGAACCGTGTGTTAAGTGACCGCCGTGACTAAGGTCGAATCCCAATATTTTATCCCCAGGATTTAAAACCGCCAACATTACTGCGGCATTGGCTTGTGCACCAGAATGGGGTTGTACATTGGCCCATTCTGCTCCAAAAAGGGCTTTCAGACGGTCTATTGCCAATTGTTCTACTTGGTCTACAATTTCACATCCGCCGTAGTATCTTTTATTAGGAAGTCCTTCCGCATATTTATTGGTTAATACGCTGCCCATAGCAGACATAACTTGCTGGCTAACATAATTCTCACTTGCAATAAGTTCCAATCCGTGCGTTTGGCGCAGTTTCTCTTTCTCTATGAGATCAAATATCACTTGGTCGTTTACGATCATACTGCAATTTTACAACAATAAAATGGTGTTATCTTGCGAAAAAATCAGGAAATTCGCTTCCGCTAATCATGAACATCAATCAAAACTATTTGAAGAAAGCTGGCATCGTACTGGCTTTTATTTTGGGATTTTGGGTTATTGCTATGTGGTATTTTGCCCCGGCTTTAGACGGTAAAATGTTGCAACAAGGTGATATGCAGCAAGTGCGGATGATGACCGCCAACGCTAAGGAAATCAAAGAAGCAACTGGCAGTTTTCCGCAATGGAGCGACCGATTGTTTTCGGGGATGCCCTCGAATTTAATTACAGGTATTGAGCAAGGCAGTTTGCTGTTAAAGTGGAAACCTCTTCAATTGTTTTACTTGGTAAAACACCCCTTTGATTTTTTGTTTTTATCGATGTTGAGCACCTTTTTATTGCTCATTATCATGAAAGTAGATAATTTCTGGGCCTCGGCGGGAGCTATTGGATATGCCTTTATGACATTTACATTAAGCAGTTTTGAGGCAGGACATATCACCAAAGTTCAGGCAATGGCCTTATTACCCGGTGTAATTGCGGGTTTAATGTTATTAAGTAAAGAAAAATGGATTCAAGGCGGTGTTGTTTTAGCCGTTTTCTTTGGAATGATGATCAATTTCTTTCATTATCAAATTGCGTATTATGCAGGTTTTATCATGGGGGCTTATGCAATTGTAGCGGTTATAAAGGCCATAAAAGAAAAGCAATTCAAATCCCTGCTAATGCAAATGGGTATCATGATTTTTGCTTCAATATTAGGTGCAGTAACCGCCATCGGAAAAATTTACGATACCATGGAATATTCCAAAGCAACCATGCGTGGGGGCTCTGAAGTTACCAGTGAAGTTCCCCAAAAAGGTCAATCTACTGTGGGTGCCAAAGGGTTGGATATCGATTATGCCTTCAGCTGGAGTTATGGTATCGGTGAAAGTTTGACCTTTTTTGTTCCCCGTTTTAAAGGGGGAAGCTCTGATGAAGCCGTTCCCGAAAATGAATTTGGGGCCGAGCGCTTGCCGATGTATTTTGGAGAAATGCAGTTTACGAGCGGACCCGTTTATATGGGTGCAATTTTAATGTTTTTATTTATTCTGGGAGAAGTTTTCGCCTGGAATTGGAGGCGTTGGAAACCAGAGGATCCCGATCAAAAAGAATTTCAATACGTTACCTGGTTTGCAGTTTTGACTTTTGGTATTTCTTTGGCATTGTCTTGGGGTAAGAATCTTTCAATCAATGAGTGGTTGTTTGAATATTTGCCCTATTACAATAAGTTCAGAACACCCATGATGGCGCTTTCAATTGCGCAGGCGGTGGTTCCGTTTTATGGCATTTATGCGGCATATAAAATGCTTAGTTTTTCGTATACCCCGGATCAACAAAAAGCCATGATAAAAGCAACTGGAATTACCCTAGCTTCCATTTTAGGAGTAATCATTGTTATGGCGGGTGGTCAGTCGTTTAGCGGTCCTATGGACAGTCAAATTGGAGGTGCTCAAAGTGCACAAGTAATGCCCGTAATTTTGAAATTGAGAAAAACCTTGGTTTGGAATGATGTTTGGCGTTCTGCCATATTCATGATTCTTACTTTTGGGATATTGTACGGAGTTTTAAAAGGGCAATTACAGAAGCTGCACGCAGGTTTAATTTTAATTGTTTTAGTAGGTGCCGATTTGATAGGCGTTTCTAACCGTTATTTACGCGAGGAACAATGGGTTGAAAAAGAAGAAGAAGAATTGATTTTACCGAGTAAAATTGATGAGCAAGTAATGGCAGATAACAAAGATTATGCACGTGTATTTGATTTGCGTTACAGTCCGTTTAACGATAACCATTCGGCTCCGTTTCATCGCAATGTTGGCGGATATCATCCAGCAAAATTGAGTCGCTATCAAGACATTATCAGTTTTGGTATTACTAAAGCCGGAAGTCAATTAAACGGTGAAACCATTATGAACAATCCGGTTTTAGACATGTTGAACTGCAAATATGTACTTTCAAAGGGTGGAGAACGCGGTGAGGAAGTCATCATTCGATCTACTCCATACGGGAATGCATGGTTTGTTAGTGAGCTGAAGTCCTTTGCATCTGCCAAAGAAGCACTTAATGCGTTGCAAACAGAAAACTTGAAACAGGTTGGGATTTTAGAAGGCGGTAATCCTACCCGCATTGGTATTGTTAGGGACAGCAGCGATCGTATCGAAATTAGTTCGTATAGCAGCGACAGTATTGTGTACACGACGTCTACAAAGGGGACTTCATTTGCAGTGTTTTCAGAGGTGTATTACGCCGAGAAAAACGGGGCTTGGAAAGTGTATATAGACGGTAAGCCCGCCAAGGCGGAGCGCGTGAACTATATTTTGAGAGGGGTAGAAATCCCTACTGCGGGAACGCATCGTGTTGTTTGGGTTTATGAACCTGCGGATCGCAGTTTGATGTTGGCTGCTGAAACAGGCAGCTCCGCGGCCTTAATTTTGGCGTTGTTGGCTGTAATTGCCATGCCTTTATTTAAGAAAGATGAATGAGTATCCGCTTACGCTGATAACCATAAATTATAACAACCTAAAAGGACTTCAGGCCACGGTAGCGTCTGTGGTGAATCAGGTGGCGCCCAAGAAATGGCATTGGGTGGTTATTGATGGAGGAAGTTCGGATGGGTCAAAAGACTATTTGGAAGCCAATTCCGAGTTGTTTGACTCTTGGATTTCTGAGTCCGACAAGGGCATTTACGATGCCATGAATAAAGGGTTACGAGGGGTGAAGCAGGGATTTGTGTGGTTTTTAAACAGTGGCGATCGCCTGCATGGAACGCGGGCTATTGCCGAAATATTAGTGGCAATGGAAAAGCATCCAAAAGCGGATTGTTTTTACAGTGATACGTTTTTTGTGGATGAGGATTACCGGGAATTGGGACTGATTTCGGAGTTGAAACCGCAAAAATTCCCTCAAAAGCTTACGTTTGAGAGTTTCCGATACGGGATGAACATTTGCCACCAGAGTTTTGTGGTGCGCCGCGAACTTGCCCCTGATTATAAGACCGAATACCGACAGGCGGCCGATATCGATTGGATATTGGAGATTCTCAAAAAACGACCGATATGCGTGTGCATATCATCGGTTTTGAGCGAATTTCAAACGGGCGGTAGCAGCAGTCAACACGCCCGCAAAGCGATGAAAGAACGCTATAAAATTTTGCAATCGCATTTTGGATTTTTACCAAATTTAGCGGCTCATGCCTGGATCGTATTGCGTCGATTTTTCTCTCGGGGGAAGTATTGAACGCCGGCGGTACCCCTTACTCTGTTGCAAGATTCGGACAATATTGCCCTCACTCTGTTACAAATGAGATTTAGGATGGCACAAGAAATCCTATTATTTATTTAGCCTTTCAAAAAATACCGTATTTAGAATGGTTTCAAGCCGAGGTGAATCAAAGAATTCAAGCGCTTAAATAGGCCTAAGTATAATTTTTGCCTTGTGAATCTTACATTTGTATTCTTAATACATTGATATTTTCGTGATGAGCAATACCCAAAGGGTTGATAAGACGTTGTTTGAAGGTTCGCATTATTTGGGTAAACCTGCCGATCATACCGATTTATTGGTACGCAGACGCATAGAAATACTGAAAGGTTTTACCCAATTTTGGGATGCAAATGCCACCGTTTTAGACATAGGCTGCGGCAACGGAAATACGATTTTACAAGTGGCAGCGGCGTTCAAGCGGGCCTATGGTCTTGAGTATGCCCCCGATCATGAGTCGGAATTCCACCAGTTAAAAGAAAATTTGAACGCCCACAATGCCGAATGGGTGCAACACGATATCAGCAAAGCGGCTTTTTCGCCGGCGGTAGATCGTTTGATCAGTTTTGAGGTTATCGAGCATTTGCCAACAGAAGAGGCGGTTCTTAATTATGCTGCTTCGTTGCGGGAAGGGGGGGTGTTTGCGATTAGCGTGCCGAATAAATGGTGGATTTTTGAAACGCACGGCGCGTCTTTGCCTTTGTTGCCTTGGAATCGGGTGCCCTTTTTCTCTTGGTTGCCGAGGCCAATACACGAACGTTGGGCCTTGGCGCGAATTTATACCAAAGGCAGAATCAAGCAATTATTGGAGTCATCGGGATTGGAAGTTATGGAAATGCACTACGTAACCGCACCCATGGATGTGGTAAAGTGGAAACCCTTACAGACCCTTTTGCGGAAATATATTTTTGGAAATAATACTACGGTTTGGCCTTTTAAGGCGGTGAGTATAATGGTATTTGGAAGAAAAAAGGCGTGATATATGCAAAACAAGGGCGCCATTATTTTTGGAATTTATACGTTACTAATATTGTAAATAAATCAAAATGAGACACATATTTTTATTATTTCTGGGAACACTAAGTATTTCTTTAAGTGCCCAAAAAAAACCAGGGATTCACTGGTATCACAGCACGCCTAAAAAGAATAACATGGGCATTTCATTAGATAAAGCCTATGAATCTGAATTTGTTAAAAGACCAGCAACTGATATTGTGGTAGCGGTTATAGACGGGGGTACCGATGTGAATCACGAAGATTTGAAAGACGTTTTGTGGACGAACACAGGAGAAATTGCAGGTAACGGCCTCGACGATGACCACAATGGATATATCGACGATGTACACGGCTGGAATTTTATTGGCGGTGCCGATGGCAAAATGGTTTCCGCTGATAATTTAGAGAAGGCTCGTGTGGTTAAACGTTTGATGGACCGCTACGAAGCTCCTGATGCGAAGTTTGATGCTTCGAGTCCTGAGTATCAAAATTATTTGAAGATGAAATCTGAGGTGATGTTGGCAAAAGAATCTGCTGAAAGTATGTTGTCGCAAATGGAAATGGTAACGGGTCTGTTGCAACAAATTAAAGAAGCAACCGGGAAGGAGAATCCAAGTGCGGAAGATTTAGAAAATCTAAAGTCTGAAGATCCGATGATGGAAGGCATTGCCAAACGCTTGGCAAAGGGAATGAAGAAGGAGGGTATTGAATTTGAGGCCATGAATCAAGAATTCGACGAACAATTGAATTACTTTAAGGTAAAAGCTGAAATTCAAAACAATCCCGATTACAATTCACGTTTGATCGTGGGTGATGATTACAGCAACAGTTCAGAACGCTATTATGGGAACAATAACGTGGTGGGTCCGGATGCAGGTCATGGTTCCCATGTAGCGGGTATAATCGCTGCAAAGCGCGGAAATGGGATAGGACTTGATGGCGTTGCCGATCGTGCCAAAATTATGGTAGTAAGGGTAGTTCCCGATGGCGACGAACGCGATAAAGATGTGGCCAATGGCATTCGTTATGCGGTAGACAATGGCGCTAAAATCATTAACATGAGTTTCGGTAAAGGGTTCTCTTGGGATAAAAATATCGTAGACAGCGCCGTTGCCTATGCCGAAAGCAAAGGGGTTTTATTGGTGCATGCGGCAGGGAATAATAGCAGCGACAACGATGAAATTCCCAATTATCCGAACGATACATTATGGAATGGCACCCATACCGCTGCCAATTGGATAGAAATTGGAGCAAGTCAACCTAAACGCAAAAAATTGGCTACCAGTTTTTCTAATTATGGAAAGAATAATGTAGACTTGTTTTCTCCGGGTCAAGATATTTACAGTACAATTCCAGGCGATAAATATGCATATTTCAACGGTACAAGTATGGCTGCGCCGGTTGCTTCTGGTGTTGCGGCATTGGTTTGGAGCCGATATCCAAATTTAACTGCGGTTCAAATCAAGCAAATTTTGATGGAATCTGGAACATTGGTAAAAGGCAAAGTGATTTTGCCAGGCTCTAAAAACAAAATTAAATTTACAGAATTATCTCAAAGCGGTCGTTTGGTGAATGCGTTTGAAGCGTTGAAGCGCGCCGATGCCCTTAGTAGTGGTAAGTAATAAAAAATCCCGAAAGGAGATTTTATACATTATGAATCAAAAAAGGTGGGATAAAACCCACCTTTTTTATGGGTGTTACCTGTGCTTTTGAACAAAAGCAGTGCGGTTATTAAAGACGTATCGTGCTTTCCTTAGGGCTTTAGAAAATTGTGAAGTTCGCGGTAGAATTTTCCTGATGGAAATCCCATTACGTTGTAAAAACAACCCGTAATGGATTTTACTCCCACCAAGCCCATCCAATCTTGAATGCCATAGCTGCCGGCTTTGTCAAAGGGCTTACAGTTTCGTATATACGCATGTATTTCTTCGTCGGTTAATGCATAAAACTCCACCTCGGTGGCATCGTGAAAGGTATGGGTTTTATGGCTTCCGCGAATGGTGCAGCCGGTATACACGAAGTGGGAGCGGCCGCTCAGCAATTGCAACATGTCAAACGCTTCTTGCTCGTTTTCGGGTTTATTCAATACCGTATCGCCCACCACCACGATGGTATCGGCGGTGATTAGGAGGTTTTGATCTAAATTGCCTTGATAGTGTTGCGATTTATGCAAAGAGAGGTACTCGCAAATTTCGGGTCCCTTGAGTACTTGGGGGAAATTTTCATCGGCATCGATGGCAACCACCTTAAAATCGAATCCGCATTTTTCGAAAATTTCTTGTCTTCGGGGAGATTTGGAGGCTAATAAAAGGGTGGGGAATGACATATAAGGCAAAGGTATTGTATTTTTGCGGGGATGTTTAGACCTTCATTTTGGACACGATTACGCAGTTATTTTTGGCCCGTAACGATTGAAAAGCGTCAGGGCACTTTGAATCACGAACTCGAGGTTTTGGTATACCATGGCACGTTGATGTTAGACACACAGGATGTGAATTATTCATTTGGGAAATTGCATGAAGTGATGCAAGGTGTTTTGGGGAAACTTAAAGAACGGAAGTATCCTTTCGATCAGGTTTTAATTCTCGGTTATGGAGGTGGCAGTGCGGCGCAAATTATTCACGATGAGATCAATAGCGATGCTCAAATTGTAGGTGTTGAAGCGGATTTAGAGGTTGTGGGCTTAGTTGAGAAATATTTTTATAAGCAAGATGTAAAATTACTGAATGAAGAAGCCTCGCATTATGTTTCAAGAGCGGTTAAGCAAGATTGGAGTTATGACACTATCATAATAGATGTGTTTGAAAATCAGGAGCAACCGCAGTGGGATGATGCATTTTGGCTGCAGATAAAGCAAATCTTACAATCCAATGGAGTGGGTATTTTAAATACGATGTTGGAGGAAAAGGCCTTTCAAAAGATTGGAGCGGAGCTCCAATCTTTTGGTTTTACCGTTCAAGCATGGAATGAAATACGCGAAAACCGGGTTTGGGTTTTTCGCAAATAAGAACGGGCTCGCTTTTTTGCCACAGTTAAAAATAGAGACTTCCTATGCAATAATCTAATTGATCTCAGTTTTAACTGTGGGACAATCGTAGGATATGATAATCATTTTAATTCAATCATCTATTATCGCAACAAGTGTAACACTCCGTTGATGAAACGTGCCTCATTTGTTCGAATGTGTTTAAACTCCATGACGTCTATATACATACCCTCAGGGGATTCTTTATCCATAAACTCACCATTCCATGCCATAGGGGCATCAAAGAGTTTTTGTCCCCATCGATTGTATATTTTCATACTTTGAAGTTCCCAACCCTTGCCTACATAATAAAATGAATCATTTAATCCCTTCCTATTGGGGGTAAAAGCATTTGGAATATATATTGTCGAAGGTTCGCCGCAGAAAATGGGAATGATGCGTATCGTATCATATTGCTCGCAATCTTTTTTGGTAAACAATACAATATCTTGCGTTTCGCTTGCGATGATGTTATATTCTTGATTGCTACTATGCAATACGCCATTAATATACCAACTCGCAGGAACGATTAAACTTTTCAATTTAAATGAGCTATCCCTACAAATATTATATGCGGTTGCTAAAATGGCCGTATTTGAGAGTTTGACTTCAATGTTAAACGTATCAGTGAATGAACAACCTCCCATTGTTAATGTTCGTAAATACCTCCCTGAATTTGCAGGCTGTATCGCATAAGTAGTTTGACCCGTATTCCAAATATACTCACTCACCCCAGCTACCGAATCACCTATTTAGGTTGATGGGTGATAGGAGGCGGGTTTCGGGTGCCAGACTATAGACTACACACTACCCCCCCCCAACCAACTACCATGTATCACTGACTCATTCGTTTATTTCGAATTTCTTTCGATACTGAATACCGTTATCGGTAACTATGGAGAGTATGTAAATGCCAGGCAATGGGGTTGAATTGGGCATGGAGATGTTGTATTCTCCAGAAGGACTTTTTGATAGGTTTTGATTAAAAATCAATTGACCGTTTGAGTTGTAAATCGATGCCTCTAAAGCGTTGAATGAAATATTATTTAAAGCAAATTTAAAATTGCTATTGTTGGGATTAGGAAAAATGGAAATGACATTTTCCTTTGATATGTTTTCAGTAGATGCGGGTCTTCCCATGCTGTCTAGAACCATGAATATTACATCTTGATTGGTCAGTAGGGTGATTTCGGTTTGATCTGGCAGATAGAACCATTTTGCCGTTGAATTGGGTTTGCTGAATAAGCAAAACTTATGAGAAGGCATGGAGTTGCCAGGAACCCCTCCATTGGGACCTATGAAGTACTGTTGTACTCTAAAAGTAGAATCAAATACAACTTTCAGCATTTTATCCGATTGTTCAGCGGTCAGGGTTAAGTTGGGATATTTCTGCTCGTTATATCCTTGAAATGTATAAATTACCGCATTGACACGTCCTTGTTCATCATTGTAAAGCCAAGCTTCTGAACTCATAATTTT
>CBFHGY010000022.1:0-28184 GCA_965655465.1 Bacteroidia bacterium
CGTATTATATTCTGCGGCCCTTTTTGGAGAAATTTCCGAACGAACTTATCGTGGTGCCGCACTGGTTGAATTGCTTCATACTGCTACCCTCGTTCATGACGATGTAGTTGATGAAAGTTACGAACGCAGAGGTTTCTTTAGCCTCAATGCACTCTGGAAAAACAAAATAGCGGTGCTTGTGGGTGACTTCTTGCTATCCAAAGGTTTGCTTTTAAGTGTAAAAAATAAGGATTTTGACCTCTTAGAAATTGTAAGTAAGGCCGTGGAAGATATGAGTGAAGGAGAATTACTTCAACTCGAAAGATCCCGCGCTGCCAATGCAAACGAAGAAATCTATTTCGAAATAATACGCAAAAAAACAGCCTCCTTAATTGCATCTTGCTGTCAAATCGGCGCAAAATCAACTACCGAAAATGCTGACGAAATAGAAAAAATGAGGCAGTTTGGAGAGCTGATTGGATTGGCATTTCAAATTCGCGACGATCTTTTCGATTTGGGTGAAAATCGATCGGGCAAACCAGCGGGTCTGGATATCAAAGAGAAAAAACTTACACTTCCCATTATTCACGCCCTTAGCCAAGCTCCAAAATCAGAAAGCCGAAAAATACGATCACTCATAAATTCCAAAACGCCCGATGAAATAAAAATGCAAGGGGCATTGCAATTCATCCAAAAATATCAAGGGATACCCTATGCCACTAAAACTATGAATGATTTGCGTGACCAAGCATTTCAAGTACTAGACAGTATTGAATCCAAATCTCCCTACAAGGAAAACCTCCGCGAATTGGTTAATTTTGTCATTGATAGAACCGTGTAATCATGAAAGTAAGCACCCAAAATCAACATATCGAACTACAAAAACACCAAGATATCTATGTTAATGATGTGCAACGTGGAATCGAAATCGTGCAACGCGATGCAGATACCCTTTGGATCATTACCCCTAACAAGGTACATACTATAGAATGTCTGAATATTGACAAAAGCACCAAGGAAGTAACCCTACGTTATCACGGTGCCAAGCATACACTAAAAATTACCGAGCCTCTCGATGATATTTTAGCATCTATGGGACTCCAAGACGCACTTACGCCTAAAATTGATTGGGTAAAAGCGCCTATGCCTGGATTGGTATTGGATGTAAAGGTTCAAGCAGGCGACACCGTTAAAAAAGGAGACACCTTGCTAATCCTTGAGGCCATGAAAATGGAAAATGCCATCAAATCGCCTATTGATGCCCAAATTAAAACCATCGAGATAAGTCCTGGTCAAGCCGTTGATAAAGGGGCAATCTTGCTTCACTTTGCCTAATCCCAATCCCCATGAGGGAGGCCCTAAAATCCCACCAAACCTTCATTCTTTTCTTCCTCGTTTATGCGAGTCTTTCCTTTATAAATTTAGATTCCCTACCTGTTGCATGGACCGATGAAGTTTTGAATCTGGATCCTGCCATTCAGCAACTACATACCGGTATATATACCTCTAAATTATGGCCCAACCCCCATTCAGATGTGCTTTTTGCTTCTTACCTACCCGCTATTCAATGGTTTCAAACTGCGTATCTACGATTCTTACCCATTGAAATATTTTGGGTTAGACTGCCTTTTGCTATAATTACTTGGGGAAGTTTAATCCTCGCTTATCTCATTATTCGCAGAAGTTCCCTACTTAATGATTTTTGGGCCAGCATTTGGGTGGGAATTGCGTTTTTAGATAAATCCGTATTTGAACTTTCACGCAGCATGCGTGTTGAACCTATTTTAATTTTTGGAATACTGCTTCTTTTTTATTGGAGCCCCAAGAAGAAACTGTGGTGGATTAAAGCTTTATTAATTGGATATCTCGCTATGGGCCACGTCTATATTTGGCCTTTCTTGGTATTGAGTTATTTAAAGGATTGGATTCCCTTACCCCCCCTTAAAAAAGTGGCTATGGGTATTTTCGCAGTATTTGCGCCATTTCTTTTCTTGAAAAGTCTAAATTTCAACCTGAATATCCTCTTTGAACAAATGGGTTTCCATGCTCAACAACATACTTTAACACAGACAGATCTCCCTCATAATCCAATTCTAAATTCGCTTTGGTATCGTTTTTATCCCTATTATTTTGAACAAGCACTAAATCCCTTACTCTTCTACGCTATGTTTATTTTAATTATCGGAATATTCATGAGGCAAAAAATGTGGCGCAAACCCGCAAATTGGATATACGCTTCTTGGATATCGGGAATACTTATGCTCTTTATTGTTCTTACCCCCCAATATCGTTATTTACCTGTTTTTTGGATTACCGGTCTGCTTATATGCATACAAAGTAAGCGCATTAATTTTATGGCTCCCGTACTTAAAGTAATCGCAATCATCCTCTTTATTAATCTCAGTTTTTCATTTTTAGGCCGTCATACAGCCGCCATCATTCAGGCAAAATCTAGAAACCCCATATATGTTTACGATTTCCTCCATAAATACCTTCCCAATTCCACGAAAAAACCAACACTCATTCTAGGAGAGTCCATCGGCTTTTACTATGCGCATAGAGGGCGGAACTACCAACGTTACGATTATGGAGTTGACTTTTATCCGCAGCATTTTAATTGGAATCACTATGAACATGTCGTGTTACTCACCCATAATGAAAGACCCCAGGATTCTTTGATAGCGATTTATAACAGTCCTAAAAAAGCATTCGAAATACCTTCTATCATGAAGTCTTTCGCCAAAGGAGGTACTTACGATGGTATGCGTATTTACGCATTAAAATAATGGCCTCTAAATCAAAAAATCACAGCCAAATTAGCGATTTGGTTGCGAATTATTCAATCCATAACCAATCAATTCATCATAGGGTAATACGGGGTTTCTATGATAAATGAGTACCATGTAATTATTCTCACAAACAGAATGCGAGGCCTCAAACGGTATGAAATTCAATTCTGAATTGCTGCGTTCTTCTTGAACCCCATACATGTAATTATAATACCCCTGCTTTAAAGGAATTACGGCTTCATATTGTTTACGTTCCGAATTGTAATACATTTTGTGCGATTCCTTAATGCACCAATCGCTGAGTTCTCCATAAACAAAAACATCTTGATCAACGGGATCCGACAATAATGAAAAATGTACAAAACAATAATCGCTCTCTACTGGCTGGCTGCTAGGAACGTCGCGATTATCGTAATATACACGCCCATTATAATCTTTCCAATTGGAGTATGCATCGGTTGACCGACTTCGGTCGGCCACCAACCAAACATGCTTTTGCCCGCCTATATTTTCCCTGCTTTTAACACCGGCTGCAGCGGTTTGCAAACTGCGTATATCAAAAAATCGAAATTCATTATTCCCCCAAAACTGGGAGCCCAACATTTGATTGTATACGAACATTTCATTTTTAATAAATTGGGGTTTTAAGGTACTAATTGCCGTATTCCAATCTCCATTTTGAAGTACAACGGCCGTCATGTCTCGATGTGGGTTTGGCATGAAATAATTGGCGCTGGTTTTATTAAAAACGAAGTTAACTTGCTGTTGGGATTGTCGAAATTCAACTTGACTACTTTGAGAAATTTGCAAATCTACAGCCCCTTTAGATTGCAAAACCATCATCCTCCGGGATAGAATAATGTCATTTTCATCGTAATTGCGATACACCAACAAAAGGTAATTACCCGAAATTTTGGGTTTCATATCCGCCGATGGCAATCGAACTTCGTAATGCACATAAGGAGTTAAAGTTCCATTAGAAAATTGAGCAACATCCAATTCTTGATACCCCATGCCCTCTAGATATTGCATCTTGGCCAATCCGGTTTTACGCCATAATGCATCACAATGAATCAAGGTCACTTGATAATAATCGCGCTCGGGTTGCAATTGATCAAAACTCAAAACCAAATCTGCCTGGGAAGATCCTAAGGTAATAACAGGAAAATTGAAGCCACTATTGGCATTTTTCAATACCACAGAGCGTACATCTCCTTCGTAAATTGCATTGGCATTTCGCAAAGTACTATCTGTTGTCGCATCCAAAGGCACATTTAAAAAGATGAGCAGCAAAGCCCAAATCAAACCCTTCATACACCAAATATAAGGGCTTTTTTCCTTATTAAGCCAACCCTATTGGGCATCAACCCACAATTCCATGATGGAATCCAGTTCCAATTGCTTTTGTTCTCGATTCAATTGATGCAAGCGATGCTCCTCTACCAAGGCCATAACTGCCTCCGAATTACTCGCCACCTCTGAATCTTGCAACTTCAATTCCATTTGGGCCAATTCTTGATCAATCGATTTCAGTTCAGCCTCTAAACGCTCCATACTCCGCTCCCATTCCTGAATTTTATTCTTAGAAACGTTGGATTTAGGAGCTACTTCTTTTTCTTTTGTCTCGGGGGAAATCTTTTCCTTCGCGTCTTTAACTTCTGGTTTTAAACTTTGAGGTTCAGGAACGCGAGTTGCAATCCACTCATTATACTCATCATAAGTTCCGGGATACTCACGGATAACGCCATTTTCAATCCACCATATTTTATTCGCAACCCGGCTGATAAACGTACGATCGTGAGATACAAACAATAAAGATCCCGCATAGTCATTTAATGACTCTGCCAAAACCGAAGCCGAAAACATATCCAAATGATTCGTAGGCTCGTCTAAAAGTAAAAAGTTCGATTGCGTAATTAAGGTTTTAGCCAATGCCAATCTCGATTTTTCCCCTCCCGACAACACCTTTACCTTCTTGAAAACTTCATCACCTGTAAATAAGAAACAACCTAAAACCGTGCGCAACTCTTTCTCGGTATATTCCGTACTCACTGTTCCGATTTCATTAATTAAATCGTTTTTTAGATTTAAGGCCTCTAACTGGTGTTGCGCAAAGAAGGATGCTTCCACATTCCAACCCAATTCAACATCCCCATCGAAAGGTTCTGATCCCATAATCATGCGCAAAAGAGTACTTTTTCCTTTACCGTTGGCACCAATTAACGCGATTTTATCTCCACGTAAAATCTGACCTTCTGCACCTTGTAAAATTCGCAAATCTCCATAGGATTTTTGCAAATTTCGCAACTCTGCAACCACTTTTCCTGGCTTTACTCGAATATTAAATTTAATATCAAAATCCCGAGTCTCCTTGTCTTTTAACTCTATACGCTCTATTTTGTCGAGTTGTTTAACGCGACTTTGAACGGCAGCCGCTTTCGATGCTTTGGCACGGAACCGCTGAATAAATTTCATTTGCTGTTTGATGAAGTCTTGTTGATTCTCAAATTGTCGCTGCATCAACGCATCCCGTTCCTCCTTTTCCTCCAAATACGAAGTAAAATTCCCCTTATAATGAAATATTTGTTGGTGTGCCACTTCAGCAATGCGATTTACCGTTCTATCTAAAAACAAGGGATCGTGCGAAACAATCACGTAAGTCCCCTGATACTCGTTCAAATAATTTTCCAACCATTGAATCGTGGGTAAATCCAAATGGTTTGTGGGCTCGTCTAACAACAGTAAATCCGGAGCCATTAACAATAAGCGACCTAGAATAGCCCGCATGCGCCAGCCTCCACTCAATGTCATCAACGGCTTACCCAACCATTCTGTTGGGAAACCCAATCCTTCTAATATTTTCTCGCCCTGAGCCTGCCAATCGTAGCCCCCAAGCTGACCAAAAAGTTCTTGGGCCTCTCCCAGCTGGTTCAAACGGCGCTCGTCGTAATCGGTTTCAATTTCCTTTAAAAGTCTTTGGATATCTGAATCCAATTTCACCAAATCCTCTCGGCCCGATAATACTACATCGCGCACTGATTCCTTGTATTCTACACTCAATAAATCCTGATTTAAAAAACCAATTTTCAAATTATTGGCCTTAGACATTATTCCTTCTCGTAATTCATATTCCCCAGAAATAAGTCTCAACAAGGTAGATTTACCCGTACCGTTCAATCCAACAAGTCCTATTTTTTCATTGGGTTTGATATGCCAACGGGCGTTTCGATACAAATACCTACCTGCAAATTCAAAAGAAAAATCGTTAAGTGCTAACACCCTGCAAAGGTATGAAACCTTGGCCGTGCCATAAAGCAATGCCTATTAATTTGATAAAATGAGGCCTTATGCAACCACTTTATTATTATATTCGTCTAAAAAGTCATTGAAAGCCAAAACATTATAGCAAAAACGCACCCAAAATATTAACAACTCCAAGACATCGCATGACATCCACCCTGACCCATCAAAAATGCAAAACTTTTTTCCTTTGGGGGATGCTCTTGATGCTCGCCTCAAACATCTATGCACAAAATAGTATAGTCGGCGATGGATTCGGAGGCAGATTGTGGTATAAGCCCTGCCACGATGGGGTGTATGTATATCACATTACCGTTTCCTCAAAAACGAATAAATCCTACTCCTATAGCGGTACTGTAAGCCTTCTCCGTTAGCGTTTTTAATGCTCGAAATAATCATCCAATCCGCCCAAAAAGTAATCGACCCCCTCTATTTATATGTAATTCGGAATGCACCTGAATAAAGTGCTTCCTATAATTCCATTTTAATCCGCTATCTGGATAAGCAGCATGCTAAATAATTCAGGACTATTCCTTCCCCAAAACCATTACAAAATCGTTCATAAAATAGCCATCACCGATATCAAAATCGGCTACCCGATCAATTACAAACCCCATTTTAAAATAAAAATTAATAGCTTTATAATTTTGCCTGTTTACCTGCAACCGCATGCACGTAATATCGTGATTTTGAATCAATGCTTGAAGCAAAAAACCACCCAAACCCCGCCGGTGTTCTTCTGTTTCGACATACAATTTATTTAAAAACCAAGAGGCATCCGATTCCCTTTTTATTGAAGCAAAACCCAAGGGCTTCGCGCCATCAAACAACAAATAAAATATATCGCCCGAAACCATTTGATGCTCCAGCGATTCCAAATCATACATGCGACTCAACATATAATCTACCTGCTCCTGACCAATAATGGAAACGTAATGTACGTTCCAAATTTTTCGAGCCAAATCCTGCACCACTTGCAACGCTAACGAATTTTCAATCTTCTTTACATGCATATACTCACACAAATATCCCATTTTTGTACCAATAATGTCACTAATTGCCAAAGACCTTTCTACCGGATATTCTCAAGGGAAATATACCCGAATACTGCATCAAAACATCCATTTTGAAGCAAAACCGGGTGCAATCATCCTTCTAGCAGGTCCAAATGGCGTTGGAAAATCTGTTTTTCTTAAAACTTTAATGGGAATTTCCCCAAGCATTTCAGGCAGTATACACGCCATGGGAAAGGACATAACCCACACAAATAAACGACAAGATTTAATGGCGCTTATGTTGGCAACACCTCCTCGAATAGAGTTAATGTCACCTCTAGAAATCATTTTAACTGCAAGTAAAAAAACGGGTTTTTTTAAATCCTTTTCTCAAGAAGAAATTCAAAAAGCCCGCCACGAACTTTCATTGTGCAAGCTTAATCACCTTGAAAACGCAGCATTTAGCACCCTGAGCGATGGCGAAAAACAAAAGATCATGTTGGCACGAAGCCTCTTTCAGAATACCCCTTTTATTTTATTGGATGAACCTACCGCCTTCTTGGATTATCCTTCTAAAATTGAATTTTGGTCCCAAATTCAAGAAAGAGCCCTTAAAAACCATACCACATTCATCGTTTGTACACATGATTTACATATTGCCCATAATCGGGTAAATTCCGTTTGGCTCATGAATAAAAAGGAATTTCGTGTTTTTAATAATCCTTCTGAATTTCAAATTGATTTCGTAAAATCTGATGACTAAAAAACGAAATCCTTTTCAACTTAAAAACTTTACCATAATTCAAGAATCGGTGAGTTTACCCGTTACCACAGATGCATGCATATTTGGAGCTTTGACCGAATTTAATGACCCACACACCCTAATCGACATGGGTTGCGGATCTGGTTTATTGATGTTCCTGATGCATCAAAAATATCCCAAAGCCAAAATTTTAGGCATTGACATGCACCCCGAATCCATTCAAACAGTAAATCAAAACATCCTATTCAATTCACTTCCAGTGGATAGAATTACAACGCAACAGGCCGATTGGTGGGATTATACCCTCAACGAACCCGTAGATGCCATTATCTGCAATCCCCCTTTTTTTGTAAATCAACTTCCCTCAGAAAATGATTTAAAAAGAAGCGCACGACATACAACCGGATACCATATTGCAGAACTACTTAATCATCTCGAATCACTGATTAATGAAAACGGACAAATTTCTCTTTTAGTGCCTTTTGAAACTTTGGAAAGCATACAGATTAATTGGTTGTCTGCCTTCGATATACCATTATATCTGACCTTTTATCAAGCTATTCAATCGCAAAAAAACGTCCCACCTCACTTATGTATACTGCAATTTAGCAGATGCCAACGATCCCTAATAAAACGTGAGAACCTGTATGTTTATGAGCAACCTGGTATTATGAGTATGGCTGCAAAAAAATGCCTAGAACCGTATTTGCAAGAACGTGCTTTAAAGTAACCTCAGTCCCACTTTTCCGCCTCATCAAGGCCTAGCTTTTTACTTATTCTGGATTTAATATTACGAACATATTGAACCGAATATCCCAGCATATTGGCAATATCCTTGGGCCTATAATCGCTTTTTACCAAAACAAATACCCGTTGTTCTGCTTTGCTCAGCTTTTTCAAATCGGGATATTCCATTTCGGAAATTAGTTTATCGGCTATTTGGGGCTTCTCACTCGTATTAACTTTGTTCAGTATATCTAATTCTTTGATTATGGACTTTATCTGTTTCACAAGAACAGATCGACCGGTTAAATTCAGATCCATTAAGCGTTGTTTAATGTCTTCGTTCCGGGAAATCACAACTTTTGAGTATTGCAAAAGCCTTTGATTGGAAATCAAAATTTCTTCTGTTTGTTTATTCTCTTTCTCCAACCATTGCGTTCGCTCTTTCGTGGAATGTAACTTTTGCCGTATTGCCAACACAGAAATAAACGCTATAACAAGCAACAAAATTAAAATAATCAAATAACCGATCTCTCTTAAATGAGATTCCTTCAATAAGGCTTGATTCATGGTATTCTCAAATATGACCTTTTCATAATCAGTCAATTCCTCTACCATTTGCTTATCCAGTTGATAGTCAACCTTATCCATAGAATCTCTAAAAATCATCGCTTCTTGTAAATAGGCATTTTTTACGGCGCTTGATTCTTCTGTGCCTTCCCCCAAAAATCGAGCTATGGCAAATAAATAGGGCAATTCATATCCTTTTTGCAATTTGAACTGTGCATATCTCACTTTTAAAGTATCCGCTAGAAACTTCCATCGATTACTTTTGATGAATTCCTTGAAAACAACAGGTCGATTGGATACGATAAATGGAGCAAAATCAACAAGATCTGATTCGTATCGCCGATCAATAAAGGTATCACTGTTCCTATTTACAGCACTTACCACCTGAGCTCGAATATAATCTTGCTGAATTAATGAATTCAAATTTGCTGATTTCATCAGGTATAAAATTGAATCCGATTGCTTATTGCGCCCAAGACGTTCTAAAAGAATCGCTCGATTCAACATTACTACCTGACCCATGTAGGTTTGCGTATCACTCTTCAAATCTGTTTGATGAACTTCCCAATATTCCCAGGCCTCTTGATACTTATTTCTGGAAATTAACGAGCTTATGATATTATTTTTCAACAACGGATTCTTTTTACCAGAATTTTCCATAATCACCATACACCGCTCGAATAATTTTCGAGCTGGATCATACAAACCTATACTTTGATAAAAACTTGCCAAATTAAAAGAAGTAACCATGATCCGCAACGTATCGCTTTGCTCCTCAGACAATTGGTAGGCCTTTTTCCAATAGAGTAATATACTATCCTTCGAATCTTGCTTATGTAAAAAGATCAGACCTAAATCGTGGTAAATGTCCGCATCAAATATGGAATCATGTTTTCCTATATAACTTAGCGATTTTCGAGCCAATGCCATACTCGAGTCTAATGCTCCTTCCTCTAGAAGTAAATTTGAAGCTATGGTGTTCCAAATCCAATGGCGATAGGGATTATGTAATTGAGGTTTTAAATATTTTAAAATGCTATCGACCGCAGGCCTTGAATTCGCAATTTCGCTGCGCCCTAACACGACAATTTTAAACGGCCTCAATTCAGCCTCTTTCAATCCTTTTTTCGCAAGTGTCAATAATTGCGAGTCCGTGTAGGTTTTTAATTGATTTAGGGTTGTTATCGGTGAATCCGAAGTACCACAAGAAATTAAAAATAGAATCCATAATGATGTGAAAATCGTTTTATTCAAAAAATACCTCATAGAAAACGCGATTCAAGTCGCATTCAAACATAACGGAATATAACTTGTTTCTAGATTTTTGAGATATCACATTATATACCCAATAGGCATACAATACTCTTCAAATAATTGAAATTAAATTAGTTGAAATTACCAATAAGTATAACATATTTGTCATCTCAAAATACCACTGTTTCGAGAATTACCGATAATCTTTCAACAGATATGGAATATTTATATGTATATTTGATATCGCTTTTATGAGTTTTATTAAATACACTATCGAAAAATCCTTTTTTGGGGTTTGTACACAATTGGGAGATGCGATGAACATTTCTGCCAAAAGTGTACGCCTTTCCTTCGTGTATGCCAGTTTCTTTACACTAGGCTCACCAATAATTTTTTACCTCATTGCCGCTTTTTGGCTCAATGTGAAAAAATACTCACAAGAACGCCGAACCCGAATTTGGGATTTGTAGAATTTTCTAGATTAATCAAAGCCCGCGAGCTTCTATTTATCGCAATGCCAAAGTATCTATTTCAGCAATTCCGTGAAATTTTTCGTCATACCTTTTTATGTCGATTTCCTTTAATCGACAAGGTTACGCATTAAAAATTACTGCTTACCGTAAATCGAACTCCACTAAATGCGGGTTCAACACGACAAATACCTCCCGAGCAATTGACCCCTTCCTGCTGTTTTAAATAGGACAACGTATAAAAACTGTTGTTCTTGTTATAGCTCACGAAAACCATAGGATAATGTAAAACCGCATTTTCAATGTTCATACGTTCATAACGGTGTGGCTCTACATTCACCATATCTCCGACACTCATTGACCACTCTTTGCTAAAATAATACTCGATCATGAGATTGGCGAAACTGCCTTGATCCCGATCTGTTTTTAAATACTGTGCCTCAAATCGCACGCTCTTTTCAGTACCAATTTTATGTAGCCACTCCATATAGGGCGTAAACGTTTCTACATTCTCATATTCAGGTTCCTGCTCATAAACCGCTTGATTGTAAAACACACGTTGTAATCCCACTTTCAATTTATCCTTGCCAATACTTTGAACGATCTGACCGTTATACTCTTGGAACAATTTTTGAGATTTCATTTCCTGTGTACTGGGATCTAATGCACCATTATGGGTCAATGATTGAACATAGCTCGTATTGAAAATGATACGGGTTCCTTTATTGATGTTAGCCGTAAATTCACCTTGTATTCCATTTTCACCCATATCCTGTGCCGGAGCATTATAACGCGCCATTAAACGATACGAATTCTGTTTTGTTAGCGACGGTAAATAACTGATTAATCCGTTTAATAAGCTCTCACGAGGAGATGTTCGAAATGGAAAGTGATCTACATGACGCACCTGAAGGTTAAGACCTAAAGACAAGGTATTTTTGCGTTTTTTACCGTTTTTCAAAGTTCGAGTACCTAATTTGTATTGATTTCCCCAACCCAAACTTCCATACAAAACCTTTCCCCCCTTGAGTATGAGCTTATTGTCGATATTCATAATCGCTTCAGGAGTCTTAAAATTGGCCTCGCCTCCAATATTGAAATTGCCAATATTGTAGTTGAAATAACCGTTAAATCCATATACATTATATTTTGGGAAAAATTGATCTTCACGATTATACCCATTTATAATGGCCACAAGTTCATTCATAGTAGCGCGATCGATATTGCGATTAACCGCAGAAGCGCCAACATTCATGTTTCCAAATCTGCCTTCTTTGCCAATTCCCAAAGTTCCATCAATATTAATACCGCTCAATACTTGTGGGGTATATCCAAAACGGGTATCGCTATTTTTATTTCCCTTTTGATTTCCTGAAAATGCTTTAATCCTCCAATCTTTATTGATATCATAAATTAAACGCACACCTTGAATTGAATAATCTATTCCCAATTGGCGTTGTTCATAGGCTCTAAAAAGGGTTCCCGAACCAAACTGATCGTAAAAGGAACCCACCGTAATGTTCAAATTATTCAATTGTTTGCTCACTTGCCAGAAACCAATACCATGATCGGTATACGCATCTTGTGGATCAAGTAAAGGTGAATTATTAAATCCATCAAATCGCATGGTAAAATTATACCCGTTTCGTCTGTATTGCATGAATAACCATGCATCCACACTAGCGGTGTTTTCAAGATAAACACGCGTATTGGCGCCGATGCGATTATCTCTCAAATATTTCTGATAATTCAACAGCAAATTTCCACTAAACTCTCCTTTGTCTTCTTTGTTATTTTGCGATTGTAAAGGGCTCAAAACGATGAAACAAGCCAATAAAAATGTGATGCGCTTTAACATATGTCAGCGCAAATTAATAAAAAACTATGCATTGCACACCCTCCTTTGTGAAAGTTCCCTCAAAAAGCAAGATATGATGTATTTTTGTTGGTTAAATGAGTATCGAAACAATTCAAGCCCTTAATACACGTAAATTATATATCGAAAGCTACGGCTGTGCCATGAATTTCTCTGATTCTGAAATCATTGCAAGCATCATGGGAGAGCATGGTTTTTCCCAAGCCGATAGTGAACACGAAGCCGATGTGATTTTTCTCAATACCTGCGCAATTCGCGACAATGCAGAACAGCGCATACGCGAACGTTTGAGACAACTACGAGCAACCAAAGGCAAGAATTCCGATCTGATAATTGGTGTACTCGGTTGCATGGCTGAGCGATTGAAAGACAAGCTTCTTGAAGAAGAAAAGTTGGTAGATGTAGTTGCAGGTCCTGACTCCTACAGAGATTTGCCAAATCTCGTTGCCGACGTTGGAGACGGTTCTCGGGCCATAAATGTGCTACTTTCAAGAGAAGAAACTTATGGCGATTTAAATCCTGTTCGCCTCAATTCAAATGGTATTACCGCATTTATCAGCATTATGCGTGGCTGTGATAATATGTGTAGTTTCTGTGTGGTACCATTTACTCGAGGCCGCGAAAGAAGCCGAGATCCCCAGAGTATCTTAAAAGAGGCACTGCAGTTGCGCGATCAAGGGTACAAAGAAATTACCCTACTCGGTCAAAATGTAGACAGTTATCTTTGGTTTGGGGGCGGTCCTAAAAAAGAATTTAAAAAACTCACCCCTGAGGAACAAGAATCCTCAGTTGATTTTGCCCAACTCCTGGAAATGGTAGCCCTAGCAGTTCCAGAAATGCGAATTCGCTATAGCACCAGCCATCCCCGCGATATTACCGAAAAGGTAGTGCGCACTATGGCCAAATATCCTAATATTTGTAACTATATTCACCTTCCTGCTCAAAGCGGAAATACGCGTGTATTAGAGGCTATGAGTCGCAACTATTCGCGTGAATGGTATATGGATATTATTACAATGATCCGCAACATTATCCCCAATTGCGGTATTTCCTGTGATATTATTGCCGGTTTTTGCACCGAAACTGAAGATGAACATGCCGATACCCTCTCGCTAATGGAATGGTCGCAATTCGACTTCAGCTATATGTACATGTATTCTGAAAGGCCCGGGACTCCTGCCGCTAAAAAATTTACGGACGATATTCCTGAGGACGTTAAAAAAAGAAGATTGCAAGAAATCATTAACATGCAACACCAAATTAGTGCCCAAAAAAATCAAGCAAGAATTGGTTCTGTATGTACCGTGTTAATTGAGGGAGAAAGTAAAAAAAGTTCCGAAGATTGGAAAGGTCGCACCGATGAAAACTTTATCGTTGTATTCCCTAAGGATGGTTACAATGCAGGTGATTTTGTAGATGTGCGTATCGAAAAAGCAACAACAACAACCTTAATAGGCACTATAATTGGCAAAAACAGCCATTTTCATTAATCTTTTGTTGGATACTTTTTACGCTGACGGCTTCGATAAGAGCGGTATTTTCGATACGATTCTGCGCTCATATTTTCTTTCATAAAAACATATTTCTCCTTTTTGGCAGTCCCAATATCGGAATCACGAATTGCCTTTTGGTGGGGAAAATCATGGCGCGCTTGGTACTTCTTTTTCTCATATGCCAATTCCGCTTCAAATAAAGCCTCTAAATCCTCGGTTTCTATAAAGTGCCTTTTGGCATATTTCAATACCTTTAGCGATGCGGCTTTTTCATAATGATGTAGGCTTTGTTTGAGCTTACTGATTTCTATGGGTATTACCGTTTTGGATTTTCGCTTCCAAAAAAATAAAATATCCCTGATAAAAGTCAATAAGCTCATGTACTATGTTTCTACTTTAAATATACGTTTCTGTTTTTAAATTTCATGCAAAGATGCATGTAATTCATATAGAAACAATACCAAAATAAGAGTACTTACGAAATGGTATGGAAAAATTTATACTATTTCAATGTCACTTTTTATACTTCTTTGATATATTTTCTAGCATATCTTCGGTCATTTTTGCCAAGTCGTAATCCGGTTTCCAACCCCAATGTTCTCTGGCTAATGAATCGTCAATTACCGCGGGCCATGTATCTGCAATAGCTTGTCTATAATCCGGAGTATACGAAATTGTGAAATCTGGAATATGTTTTTGAATACTCTTCGCAATTTCTTCAGGCGCAAAACTCATTCCTGCCAAATTATAGCTCATGCGCATTTTAATATTTTCAGCAGGAGTATGCATCACTTCTAAAGTTGCCTTTAATGCATCCGGCATATATAACATTGGCAATATTGTTCCCTCCTTTAAGAAACAGGTATGCTTTTGTTCTTTCAACGCATCGTGATAAATGGCTACAGCATAATCCGTAGTTCCTCCACCTGGATCGCTTTTATGACCAATCAAACCTGGATATCGCAAGCTTCGCGTGTCAACTCCATATCGATTGTAGTAATACTGGATATACAATTCACCCGCATATTTACTTATTCCATATACCGTTGTTGGATCCATTGGACCGTATTGTGGCGTATCAAAACGAGGCGTATTTGGACCAAAAGCGGCAATAGAGCTGGGCCAATAAACCCGACCAATAGAAGTACCCGCTTCTTTAGCAGCATCCAAAACATGAAATAATCCCTGCATATTCAATTTCCATGCAAACTCAGGTTGTTGCTCTGCAGTTGCACTTAATAATGCAGCCAAATGATATACCTGCGTAGGTTTATATGTATTGAGTATTTCCTTCCAACGGTTTATATCTAAAATATCTAAAAGTTCAAAAGGACCTGTTTCAAAAACATCTCCTTCTCCCTTTCTGATATCTGAGGCGATCACGTTATCGTTGCCGTATATCCCTCTTAATGCTTCTACCAACTCCGTTCCAAGTTGACCACAGGAACCAATTACTAAAACCGTTTCTTTCTTCATTTTCCACTGCAAAATATGCGTAAATCAGCCTAATTTCAAAACAAAACCGGATTAATGACCATTCACTTGGAAAAGTTTTGCATTTTTGCCCTTGATAATTATGAGCACAAAATGGAACTTCGGCATTATCGGCCTCGGCAGAATTGGAAATCGACATGCCCAAGAAATTCAAGCCCATCCAAGGGCAAATTGGATCGAATGCTTCGATTCCAACCCAGCTCAAATTCCAAATAATTTCAGCACGTTTAAAAGCGCCCCAGAATTTCTTGAAAATTCCCAAGCAGACGTTATCCATATCTGCACCCCCAATGCAAGTCACTTTGAATTGGCCAAATTAGCGCTGATTAATCAAAAACATGTTGTTATTGAGAAGCCTATTACACTCATTTCTGATGATGCACGAACCTTGCAGGATCTTGCAGTGAAATACAACAAACACCTATTTTGTGTCATGCAAAACCGGTATTCCCCTGTTTCCAAATGGCTCAAAACGATTATTTCTGAAGGAAAATTAGGAACGATTTATTCTGTACATGTAAATTGTGCTTGGAACCGCGATGAACGTTATTATCAGGGTGGAAATTGGCACGGAACCCTCGAACATGATGGAGGTCCATTATATACCCAATTTTCTCATTTCGTAGATTTACTCTATTGGCTTTTCGGCAAAATCGATGTAAAAAATCAATCTTTTTTTAACCACAATCACCAAAATAATACCGAATTCGAAGACAGCGGCATTTTTCATTTCTCAAATGAAAACCTTTCCCAAGGAAGTTTTCACTACAGCACCTCCGTATACGATAGAAATTTTAAAAGCAGTATCGAAATCATTGCTGAAAATGGCACGGTAGAGGTCTCCGGACAATACATGAATGAAATTCAATATTGCCATATAAAAAATTACACCCATCCGATTTTACCCCCCTCCCCAGCTCCAAATCAATACCCCGGCTATCAAGGATCGGCCTCTAACCATCATTTTGTAATTCAAAACATCATCGATACGCTAGAAGGCAAATCCAGTCCTGACACCCCCATACAAGATGGAATTTCAGTGGTAGAAATCATTGAAAATGTGTATCTTAAAAGAAATTTGAAATTTATTTAATTTTTCTTGGGGGATACTCTCCGATTTCGTGTCATATGTAGTGTTAACACCTAATGGCATGAAAGAACAATTGGAATCCAACCTTATTACAAAATACGCAGCAGGCTTGATGGAACTGGAAGAACAAACCCAATGGGAAAAATGGCTTCAAGAAAATCCACAGTTTTCAACCACTGTAGCGCTCATTCAACAACAAGTTCAAGCCATGTCGCTTGAATTCAGCCCTACTAATTACTCAAAATAATATCTATGAAATCCAATCCGAACGAAAACAAAATACACGAGGAATTCTCAGATATTTGGGAATTAGCCAAGGACTATACCCCCATTGAAGCCAAAGGCAACGATGCCTCTTGGCAACAATTCCAACAAAAACTTCAGTCATCAGAAAAAACAGCGAAGCCTGCGCCTGTTTTAAGTGTAGTATATCGCAGAATTTTAAGTTATGCCGCAGTAATTGCATTGCTCATTTTCTCGGGCTATATGTTCCTGCAACCTGAGAAAGTCACTCCCATCGCACAAGTAACTGAAAATACCACATCTGGCCAAGCCCGCGAAATCAGCTTGCCCGATGGTAGTACCGTCATGCTCTCTGCAAACAGTGAATTAAATTATCGATTCTCCGATTCGAAACGTGAAATTGAATTAATCGGTCATGCTCGTTTTGAAGTTGCACGCAACGAAAATGCCCCTTTTACGGTTAATACCGCAAGTACTAAAGTTACCGTGCTTGGAACCGGCTTCGACGTAGATGCGTATCCCAATTCCGATGTGAAAATTTATGTAAACCATGGTAAGGTTAAGGTTGAAAACGACCAACAAGAGGCTATTCTTATCAAAAACCAAGGCGTGATTTCTAGAAATAACGAAATCATTACATGGAATTCTACAGAAAATCCGCTTCAAGTGCATCATGAATATCTGAAATTCAATAATGCAAGTCTTGATTTTGTCCTTGAAACACTGAACCATACCCAAAATATGCACTTCAAAGCAGAAAATATGGATTTAGTCAATACCCGTTTTACCGGTACCCTAAAATTCAATCTAAATGCCGATGAGGTAGCCAAATTATTGAATAACGCATTACAAATTAATCTGGTTCCCAAACCAAAACCTTAAACGATAGATCAGATTCTTAAAATCTGATTTCCCATAAAAAAGTCATAACCCCATCCTTCAGTGGTGGGGTTCTTTTTTTTAATTAAATTTGTTAGTTATGGGCCTTTTTAGAATAGCAACAATCGGATGGTTTTTATACCTCCAGGCGTATTCTTTGCGCGCCCAAACAGGCTATTTCGAACCCAATGTAGGTCAAATTATTCTCCCCGCAACCAACAATCAAACGGCACCTATTGCCGTTTTTCATCATCCTTTAGGACAAGTTTATGTCTGTGAAGATAAACTTCGCATCAAACTCATTAAACCCCAAGACAAGGCCCTCGTTCATCAGTCGTTTCATTTTAAGGATCAAGACACCCTTTTTCAGATACATTACCAAGTATTCGACATTCTATTCGAAAAAGCCCAAAAACCCAGTAAGATATCTTTTGAAAATCCCGCTCCCTACTACCTTAATTATTTCCTGGGAAATGAACCCCAAAATTGGCGTACTCAAGTCTATCCCTCGCAAAGCATAACCCTCGAAAATATCTACCCCCATACAAACCTGCGCATCTATACACACAATCAAGAAGTCGAATTTGATTGGATCCTTAAACCTGGGGCTGATCCGGAAATCATCCAATTGCGTTTTGATGGACATACCCAATTAAAAATTGAGAAATCCTTCATGTCACTTTTCGGGGAATATGCTGCTTGCAAACTCGCCCCCCCAAAGGCGTATAAATTTAGAAAAAACGTTAAACTTCCCAAGAAATCGATAAATTGCTATTACAAAAAGTTAGATAAAGACCTGATAAAGTTAAAATTAGGAACTTATGACCCCAATGACACCTTGATAATAGATCCGGTACTCGTTTTCAGCACCTACAGCGGTTCCACTGCCGATAATTTTGGATTCACAGCCACTTATGACAACCAAGGATGTTTGTATGCAGGGGGTATCGTGGATGCTTCTAACCGAGAATATCCGGTTACTACCGGAGCCTTTCAAACTACTTATGGGGGCAGCAATAATGCTGCTGAGCCCGTATACCTTCCATGTGATATCAGTATCAGCAAGTACAGCCCAGATGGCGGCACTCTTTTATTTGCAACCTATTTAGGGGGAAGCAATAACGAATATCCACATAGTTTGGCATGCGACAATCAGGGAAACTTACTTCTCCTAGGCAGTACGGTTTCTAATAACTATCCCGTTTTAGTGGACTCCGCCTTGCAAACAAAAATTGCCGGTGGATATGATATCGTTCTAACGAAATTCAATGCTTCGGGTTCTACTCTCTTGGGAAGTACCTATTTCGGAGGTTCCTTTAACGATGGATTTCAAACAAATAACGGTGCTCGCAGATCTGAACTCCTTTTCAATTACGCAGATAATTACCGAGGCGATATTACTACTGACCGATACGGAAATGTATTCATCGCCACGTGTGCGCAATCTGAAAACATTCCTACAAATTCCAGTTCGTTCCAATCAACAATAGGAGGTGCAACCGATGCATTGGTGTTTTCTACCAGTCCTAATTTCTCCAAAATCAGATGGTTATCCTATTTTGGAGGCAGTTCCGATGACGCAGCTTACTCTTGCCGTTTGGATGAGAATGGCAACGTTTTCATTGGCGGAGGAACTGCAAGCGATAATTTCCCCATTGTAGGGACCAAACCGTACTCGAATACCTATAAACAGGCGATCGACGGTTTTATTATGAAACTCGATGGTAAAACAGGAACCTACAAATCAGGTACACTTTGGGGAAATTGGGGCATAAGTCCCGAACCTGTAGCCTACGATCAAATTTACTTTGTAGATTTAGATCCAGATGGAAAGGTATATTTCACAGGTCAAACTACCGGCGATATAAAACGCAGCCCGAACTGTTATGGTCAGGATTATTCTGGGCAAATGATCGGTCGATTTAATAACGAACTCGATTCATTAGAATTCATCACTACTTTTGGAAATAGTGGCCGTGGATTGCCCGATCTAAGTCCTACTGCTTTCATGGTTGATGATTGTTATAACATTTATTTCAGTGGATGGGGTTCTTATATTGGCGTTGGAAACACGGGTACAACAGCAGGATTGGAAATAACTCCCGACGCACACCAAAAAACAACAGATGAAAACGATTTTTACCTTTTGGCATTATCCCGTGACGCCGAAAACCTGCTCTACGCTTCTTATTTCGGGGGAAGTGAAAGCGGAGACCATGTAGACGGTGGAACGAGTCGCTTCGATAAACGCGGCATTGTTTACCAATCTGTCTGTGCCTCTTGTCCCAATGAACCTCCTGGCTTGAATGATTTTCCAACAACCCCCAATGCGGCATTTACCTCTAATGTCTCTATACGCTGCAGCAATGCCAGTTTTAAATTAGATTTCAGGTTGGGGTACTCTATTGATGCAGAATTCACCACACGACAGACCCGCTGTCTCAAACAAGAAAGTCGATTTACTCCCATAAATAAACACAATGCGGAATATATGTGGGACTTTGGTGATGGTGATAGTAGCACCGATTTCTCACCCGTTCACACCTTTAAAGACACGGGCAAATATCGGGTATCTTTAACCGTAATAGATACGCAAAGTTGCAACGTATTCTCTAAAAGTAGCGAGATTATCGAGGTAATTGTCGCACCTCAAGCCTCATTAGACTATACAACAGACCCCTGCCTTGAAGGGACCACACTTATTGCTCAAGGAGCCTTTTTTGACAGTATTTTCTGGAATTTTGGAGATGGTTCTGCTCCGATAACCAATGAAAATCCGATAATTCATACCTTCCCTAAAGGAACTTTTACCAGTACCGCCATTTTCAGTAATTCTCAAACCGGTTGCACCGATACGGTTTCCATTATAATTAGCGATACGACGGAAAAAGCACCGGACTTTGCATTGGCTAATACGTTCACACCCGATAACGATGGTTTCAACGATTGCTTCCGAATTTATGGATTTTCGGATCAATGTGAGAAAGGCGAAATTAGGATTTATAATCGGTGGGGAGCCTTGGTTTTTAAATCCGATAAATTAGGTAGTTTTTGTTGGAATGGCCAAGTGAATAATACAGATGAATACCTACCCTCGGGCACTTACTTTTATATCATCGATATTACCGAAACATCAAAGGGCAATCTTCCCAAAAAAATCAACGGAACAATAAACTTGATCCGTAAACGCTTGTAAAAAGCGTTTAAAATTCCCTTAAAACAAGGCTTTTGAAAGCGTAAAGGTTCTTGTTAGACAGGAACACTTCTGTATTCAAAGGAGTTAGGAAATCTTAGCTATCAAACCCTGCAATACCTTTCCAGGTCCCAATTCAGTAAATTCAGTAGCTCCATCTCGCTTCATGTTCAGAACAGATTGTGTCCATTTCACAGGGGCTGTAAGTTGAGCTATTAGCTGCGTTTTGATTTCTTCAGGGTTGGTTTGCGCCTCGGCAGAAACATTTTGATATACGGCACATTTAGGTGTGTTGAAGGACGTTCTTTCTATCGCTTCAGCCAATTTCTCTCGTGCGGGCTCCATTAAGGGAGAGTGAAATGCTCCACCAACAGGCAAAATCAGCGCACGACGTGCACCTGCCGCCTTCATTCCTTCACAGGCCAATTCCACGGCCGCCAATGCTCCAGAAATCACCAATTGACCGGGACAATTATAATTTGCCGCTACTACAACGCCTTCTGTATTCGCACATACTTCTTCAACAACTTCATCGGATAAAGCAAGCACGGCTGCCATGGTTCCCGCTTCAATTTCACAGGCGGCTTGCATGGCCAAAGCCCTTTGATGTACCAATTTAAGTCCATCCTCAAAACTTAAAACACCTGCAGCTACCAATGCACTAAATTCTCCTAAACTATGACCGGCAACCATATCCGGCTGAAAAGCATCTCCCAGCTCTTGGGCAGCAATTACACTATGTATAAAAATAGCCGGCTGGGTAACATCGGTACGCTTCAAATCCTCAGCGCTGCCTTCGAACATCAAATCAGTTATCCGAAATCCCAATATCTCGTTAGCGCGTTCGAACATTGCTTTCGCGCGTTCCGAACCTTCGTATAAATCTTTACCCATCCCAACAAACTGGGATCCTTGTCCAGGGAATACATAGGCATGTTTGCTCATGTAGCAAAAAAACACATTTTTATCGAAACTTTAGACCACAACCTCTGTAATGACCAATTTAATGCACTATATTTGTTTGAACAAATATTTAACGCCATGACAACACAAGCACAATCTAACACACAGTGGAACTTAGATCCTATGCACTCAGAAGTACAATTCAAAGTAAAACATTTAGTAATTTCAACCGTTACCGGTACGTTCAATAGCTTCAATGCTACCGCTCATACGGAGGGCGATTCATGGGAAAATGCGCAAATCGAATTTACAGCCGACATCAACAGTATAGATACCAACAACGAACAACGCGACGGGCATTTAAAATCTGCAGAGTTTTTTGATGTTGAACAATTCCCACAAATCAGTTTTAAATCTAGCACTTTCAAAAATATTAGCGGGGATAAATTCGAGCTTACAGGCGATCTTACCTTGAAAGGCGTTACTAAAAACATCACATTAAATGCTGAATTTGGAGGCACCATGGTAGATCCATACGGAAATCACAAAGCTGGGTTTGAATTAAGCGGAGAAATTAACCGTCATGATTTTGACCTCACTTGGAATGCAGTAACCGAAGCAGGAGGCGTAGTTGTTGGTCCGAATATCCGCTTACTCGCCAATATCCAATTGACAAAAGCATAATCTAACCTATTTAAGAGTTTTGCATTGGGTAAATCTCTTTTATCCCAATGCAAAACCTTAGTAATCAATCATTCAATTCCAACCAACGCAATTCCATTGCGTCGATTTGTAGGGAAATTTTTTCAATTTCTGCGGAAATCTCCACGATTCGATCGTAGTCATCTGCCTTTAGCCCCAATTCTTCTTCGAGATTTCGCCTTTTATCTTGTAAAACAGGCAACTCTTTATCAATTTGATCCAATTCAAATTGTTCTTTAAAACTGCGTTTTTTGCGAATTTGAACTGGATTTTCTTTTGCAATTTCTACAACCGGTACTTGTTTCACCTCTGATTTTTTTGCATTATCTCTGCGTTCATCCGCCATTAACTCTTCATATTGGCGATAATCGCTATAATTTCCCGGGAAATCTTGAACATCTCCCTCACCTTTGAAGATAAAACAATGGTCTACCAGTCGATCCATAAAGAAACGATCATGGCTCACCACGAGTAAACATCCTTTATACGATTCTAAGAAGTCTTCTAAAACCGCCAAAGTTTCAATATCCAAGTCATTGGTAGGCTCGTCGAGAATCAGAAAATTAGGGGCACTCATAAAAATCGTAAGCAGGTATAAACGCCTACGCTCACCACCGCTCAATTTCACTACAAAATCATGCTGTTTATCGTAGGTAAAACCAAATTGTAATAATAAATGGGAAGCGGTTAATTTATTGCCATTTGATAAAGGGATCCACTCTGCAATATCACGTACAACGTCAATCACTTTTTTAGACTCATCTACTTGAATACCTTGTTGAGAATAGTATCCTATTTTCAAGGTTTCACCTCGAACAATTTTACCAGAATCTGCCTTTTCCAAATCCATGATCAAATTCAACAAGGTAGATTTACCCACACCATTAGGTCCAATAATTCCTACCTTTTCTGCTTTTTTGAAAGAATAGCTAAATCCATCAAGAATGTTTAAAGACCCATAAGCCTTGGCAATTTTATGCAATTCAAGTATTTTGGTACCCATACGATCCGTACGCACATCCATTTTCACCTCAAGTTTCGCTCTTTGGTTTTTAAGTTTTGCTTCTAAATGAGAAAACGCCTCGGTGCGACTTTTACTTTTCGTGCTTCGTGCTTTAGGCATTCTGCGAACCCACTCCAATTCTCGGCGGTACAAATTGCGATCTTTTTCAAGTTCACTTTGTAATTGCGCTTCTCTTGCAGCTTTAGTTTCGATAAAATAAGAAAAATTTCCCTGATATTGATGTAAATCGCCATGATCAATTTCAATTATGCGATCACAAACCCGATCCAGAAAATACCGATCGTGCGTAATTAAAAGCAAGGTTAAATCCCTTTGAGCCAAAAACTGCTCCAGCCATTCGATCATGTCTAAATCTAAATGGTTCGTGGGTTCATCTAATAATAAAAAGTCCGCTCCCGATAATATTACTTTGGCCAGTGCAATACGCTTCTTCTGCCCCCCCGAAAGGGTACTTGCTTTCTGATTAAATCGATCAATTTTAAGTTTAGAAAGCACCTGTTTCACTTTTGCCTCATAATCCCAAGCATCTAAAGAACTCATTTCCTCACTTAAATACGTAAGCCTATCAAGGAGTTCCGGATTTTCTGGATCCAATTGAAGCGCATCCAATAGTTGATTGTAATTTTTTAACGCAATAGATACTTGATTATCATCATAAAGGATATTTTCTAAAACCGTCAATTCCTCATCAACATCGGTATCCTGAGACAAGTATGAAAAACGAATATCCTTACGAATTATAGCTTTCCCATTGTCCGCACTTTCTTTACCCACAATAATACTGAACAACGTGCTTTTTCCTTGTCCATTTCCAGCCACCAAGGCAACTTTTTCACCTTGTTGAATACCAAAAGTAACATCTTTTAAAACGGGAGCATCGTGCCAAGTTTTAGAAACTTGATCTACTGAGAGAAAATTCATTCCCACAAAAATACGACCAAACATAACGGTACCTTCCTAAAAGAATGATAATTCCTACCTTTGTTGGGTGAAAATCGAAATTTGGTCGGATATCATGTGTCCTTTCTGTTACATGGGAAAAAAACAACTAGAAAAAGCACTTGAAAGATTACCCTATGGAAACGAAGTGGAAATAATTTGGCGCAGCTTTGAATTGAATCCGGATATAAAGTACATTCCCGGAAAATCCGTAACCCAGTACCTATCTGAAATCAAAAATATGTCGATCGAGGATGTAACCCACATGCAAAACAAACTGGTGGAACAGGGTAAAGAACTCGGAATAGACTTTAATTTCGATCAAGCTCCAATCAGTAATTCACACAATGCTCATAAGCTCATTCACGTAGCTCAGAAACAAGGAAAGGCAAATCAACTCAAAGAAGCCCTTTTCCATGCCTATTTTACTAGGGGTACCAACGTAGAAGATACTAACACATTATTAAAATTAGCCCAAAAAATAGAATTGGATTTACAACCTTGGAATAACGATCCTTTTAATGCCATCGATTTGGAAGAAGAAGTCAATCAGGATATCTACAATGCCCATCAAGTTGGTGCCCGAGGAGTGCCATTCTTTGTATTTAATGAAGCTTACTCCCTAAGCGGGGCACATGGTGCCGATACCATTTATAAAATTATCGAAACCGTACGATTAAAATCCAAATAAGATTGATTAGACTTTTTACACAATTACGTTACGATAAACCAAACTTTCTAATTCTCATATAAAACGCTTTTTTTTACACAATCTACCCTATAAGTTATGTTTGAAAACTATATCGCAGGTTTAGCTGAAGATCGAAAAGAACCCGTAGTGAAACTCCTTAATATTTTGGAAAAATCCCTTCCAATTGGGTTCGAACCTACTATACAATATTCAATGCCCTCATTTGTAGTGCCGCATTCAATATTCCCAAGTGGATACCATTGTAAACCATCAGAACCGCTTCCATTTATCAGTCTTGCATCCCAAAAAAACTTTATTGCGCTGTATCATATGGGCTTATACGCAGAACCCATTTTATACCAATGGTTTACAGAAGAATACCCGAAACATAGCAGCTATAAGTTAGATATGGGTAAAAGTTGTATTCGCTTTAAACGCATGAATGATATCCCCTATGAACTGTTATCAGAATTATTTACAAAGATGACCGTTCAAGATTGGATTGAATGTTATCTTTCTAAATTCAAATAACATAAAATAAACTTAAAATTAAGTTAACTCCAAAACTATAATTTTACCATACTAATTTAAAGGAAAATTCAAGATCCACTATAACTCAATTTGGGGAAATTCAAAGTGCATTATTAAAAAACGCACAAAACCGGCAATATGTATAACATTTTAACATATCGGGTTGAAACTTCTTTCCAGTAGCTTTTCTCAGAGTTTGCTAAAACAACCCTCAAAAACCGAAAAAAATCAAAAAAAATCCAAAAGGTTAGAAATTGTTATAACATCAAAGACTTGAAAATGTTACATTCTATTCCAATGTGCGTAATATCGCTTCATGAAGAAAAAGACAAAATTTCAACGCTTGTATAAAACGACTATACAACTATCCCTTTTTTTATTCTTCATTATTTCTTGCACAAAACAAGAAAAAATAAAATTTTCAGAAATTCAAAACCTATCTACGGATAGTGCCATTTTATTGATTAATCAAGATAAAAATAAGATCCATTGGCCACAATTGTGTGGACAATATTTGTCGGAGTTAGCTCAAAAAAAGGAAGATACGGCCAAATCAAATCCAATGTACCGTTATTTATATAATCGGAGTATCAAAGAAAGCAACCCCGTAGGATTTGAATATTACAACCGATATGTAAGTTTTAATTTTATCACAAAAGGCGAATACGATTCTGCATTATTTTATGGATATAAGGCACTCGCTTTAAAATCAAAACACGATTCTATTGATCCACTACATGCCTATCACCTAATAGGGTTGGCTTATTTCTATAAAAACCAGAATTCAGATAGTACGAATTATTATTGGACCAAAGGGTATAAGGAGGCGGAACTCAATAAAGACGACGATATGATTATCCACTTTGGGATAAATCTGGGCACGTATTACTATAATAAAGGAAACACCCGCAACGCACGCAGTTTATTCCTAAAAGCAAAGGAAGTATGCATAAAAATACACCGAGAAAATGGTATTCTTATTAATAATATTGTCAATACGTTTATAGATGAGCAACAATACAAGGAGGCCGACAAATTTTGGTTACAAAACAGCGCATTATTAACCCGCGATATTTCAGTTTATACAGGCCAGCTTTTTCTAATTAATCGGGTAAACTTACTACAGTTAATGGAACGTTACGATGAAGCTGAAAAAAAGCTAAGCCTTCTCCATTACGACTCCGTGAAACCAAATTTATTATTACCCTATACCAGAATCTATTTAACTAACAAGATTCACAATAACGATTTTAGGTTTACCGAAGATACGATTTGGAGAAATCATATTTTGGCCAACGCTCCTTATTTCGCGCACAATCTCGAAGGGCATTTGACAAAAATAGATCCAAGCAAAATCGGATTTTTCATAAATAAGTTAGTTGATATTTCTTCAGACTCCGTTCAATTTAATGAAATCTCCTATCATCAACGAGCAAAAATATGCAAATTCTTAGCCTATCACTACAAAAACAAAAATCCAAGTACAGCACTCAATTATTATTATCAAACCATAGAGTATTTAAACCAAGCCAAATTAGAAGAGAAAAAAACACAACAAAAGGTTATAGATGAACTCTTACAATTAGAAAACATTGATAAAGTCATAAAACAACAAGAAGAAGTCATACAAAACACTCGAAAGACACAACAAGCACTATTAATCTCGTTAGTATTGGTATGTATTATTCTGATTTTGGGCATTTGGATTATGCGAAACCACCTTAAAATTAAGAATTTTGAAAAATCCACCCTTCAAATGGAGCAAGATTCTTTAAAACGAGAAAAAGAATTGAACAACAGAATTGTAGAATATTCTAAAAGCATTATAGATCGCAATACCAAACTAAAAAGCGAATTACTAACTGCAGTTAACACAGCACCGAACGCAATTAAACTTAGAATCATTCAAGTATTGAATGAATTTAACATTTCCAATATCAATCCAGAAGAAAATCCAACAATCGCGAAACAATTAATAAAAGACAAAAACAATTGGAATGATCAATATCCAGGGTTCGATAATCTCAATAAAACCGAACAAAGAGTCTTTGTATTAACCATGGAAAGTTACCGGCCAAAAGAAATAGCAAATGTATTAGGAGTATCAACCCAATATGTTAGAAATGTAAAAACGCGACTTAAAGCCAAATTGAATTTACAGGAAGACTGGAGCGAATAAACACCGCTTATGCGGTTAAACGCTTTCACTTGATTGAATTTAAAACCGTCATAATATAATACTCCCTGAATCCTGGACCAGAGGTTTAGTTAAAAAATCACTTA
>CBFHGY010000023.1:0-25962 GCA_965655465.1 Bacteroidia bacterium
TCTTTGTGGGCGGTTAAATCTATGTCTGATTATTTTTCAATTAATAATTAAATTTAATTAATGTTAGTCTTTTCTGTCAAATTAAAATACTATTTTTAGCTCAATAATGCTTAAAAATGCAAATTGCGTATTTTTTTTATGTTAGGGATTACTTTGAATAACTCACCTTTATATTTAGCTGGGCTTTTAGTTCTTTTATTTCTTGTTTTGATTTTGAAGGGACCCTCTAAAGTTGGATTAATTAAGTTTAGAAAATGGCTAAAGAAGAAAAGAGAAGAGAGAAAGAAAAAGAAGCATAAATCTATTGTTCCTTTGGTTATGGAGAAGAAGGCGAAGAAAGTAGTTAAAGGTAAAGTTAAGATTGTGAATCAGAAAGTTTTCATAAATGATTGGTCTACTCCATTATTTTTTATTTTGGGAATTGGGGTTTTAATTTATTCATTATTTGGAAAAGTAGATTATTTAGCTGAAAAAGTGATTTCACTTCAAAGTTTTATATTTAGTTTTATTAATCATTTATTCTTATAACAGTATATTTTGTCCTTTATAAAGAAAAATTGGATCTCAGTCAATTTGATAATCTATTAAATTTATTATTCTTTATATAATATGTACCTTTGTGCACTATATAAGCCTAAATCGTATGAAATTCTTGAAATTTTCTGGTATTTTCTTATTTATTGCAATAAGTTCCTGTAAAAAGAACGATGTTAATTTCGATAAATATAACAATACCAAAATTAAACCGGAGGTCCTCACCCCTCTTGCCAATGCACGTATTGTTGCTGGCGACTTGTTAAAGCAGGACAGCATAATAAAATACGATCCAGATGGACTGATCCGACTTACGTTTAATCAAGATTCTGTTTTTGTAATGGGAGCAGATTCGATTTTAAAGAATGTCTCTTTGGGAAGCAGTTCTTCTCGATTCAGTGTTGGTGCGCTTACCATTCAGGGTGCCGAAGAAAATTCAAGTGTTAGTTTAAATGACTTGCTTTCTGGAGCAACACAAGAGGAACAAGATTTTTTAAACTATATAAATGGGAAAAAGGATACCTTCCCCGCAATCAGTAGCAATAAATTGGAAATAAACGCTTTAGCAGAAAGCAATGACTACGAATATTTGAAAATTTCCAAAGGTTTTTTGGTTTTCGATGTTCAAAACGGCCTTCCTACCAATTTAAGCGATTTAGAAATCAGCATTTACGACAGCGTAAGTTCTGCGAATCCGGTACTCATAGGAACCGTAGTATTTACCGATATTCCTCCGGGAGCGTCACAGAAAGACAGTATAAATATTGGAAATAGACAATTAACAAACTCAGTTGGCTATGCGGTACCACTTGCCAATATTGCTAAAAGTACCGATTCTGTATTTATTAACCTTGCTGATCAAATCAATGTAAATGTAACCTATAGCAATCTAACCTGTATTGGAGGTAAGGCGAAACTCCCTGCTCAAACTATTCCAACAGTAGCATTGAGTATTGATTTATCGGACCCAAATGTGAATGCCCAACTCCGTAATATCGAATTTGGAACAGCAATTTTACCTATAAAAACAACTTCTACATTTAATACTAGCGTGATCGCCGATTTGTTATTACCCGATGCGAGTCGCGGTGGAAACCCAATTGGATCGTTAGAAATAAATGCCCCAACAGGAATTACCAATTCCCAGTTAGATTTAAGTAATGCGAATATTTTCTTAGGAAACGATCCGAACAAAGATCACAATATGTTACGTGTAAGCGTTGCAACAAGCGTTTTAGCAAGCAATGGCTTGGTTGAGTTTGATTCTTCAGATTATATCGAATTTGAATTTGATGCTTCCACTGCGAAATTTGAATACATCGATGGATATCTTGGGCAGGACACTTTTGATATTGCTATCGATAATTTAGACGTAAGTCAACTCGCTGAATTAGGTCGTGGTATTCGAATGGAAAACCCTAAAATGCGCATTTATGTTAACAATTCCTTTGGAATTCCCATTTTAGTTGAATTGGATATTACCTCTAAAGACGAACAAGGAAATGAACTTCCTATGAACGTTCAAGACATGAACTTTCCTTATCCCAGCATTGCAGAACGAGGAACCGTTAAAAAAGAAACTTTTGAAATCAACAAAACCAATTCAGACATCGTAGAATGTTTAGGTATGCCTGCCGTATTATTTGATATCAAAGGTCGAGCGATCATGAACCCAGATGGATTTACTGGATTCACCAATCACATTACTCAAAGCAGCGCGATTGACTTAGGATTTGATGCAGATATTCCAATGACGTTTACAGCTCAAAATTTTGCATATATAGATACCTTGGATCAGGGAAGTGCTTTGCAAGGCCTCGCAGATTTTGATTTATTAGAACTTAAAATAAAAACCATTAATGGATTTCCCTTAGGAGGAACCATAGACCTTATCTTTACCGATTCTAGCTACAAAGTCATTGATTCTTTGGTAAATGTTACTTTGTTACAGTCTGCAACAGTTGATACAGATGGAAGCATTCTTGAAAGCTCTGAGAATATGAGCACGTTTTTAATGCCAGGAGAAATGTTGGATAAATTGGATGCTAAAAAATGTGAATTTATTCTCATTCGAACAAATTTCAACTCCTATGATAATGGTAATGTACCCGTAAGTATCTATACATCATGTGCTTTAGATGTTTCACTTGCCTTCCGTGCAATTTATACCCGCGAATTATAAAATAAAACAACATGAAATCCATTAAAATCACTCTTACATTGGCATTATGTTGGATGGGTAATTTACATGCTCAGTCATTTTTCGAATTCAATAATCGTCATTTATCCCAATCTCAGCTTTGGAATCCAGGATTTATGCCACAATACAAAGCAACCCTTTCATTTGGACAATCTACGGTTGGTGGTGGAATTATTGGAACAACTCTCAACGGATTGTTCGGTAGCACAGAAACTCCTCTTCAAACCGTAACCCGCATGATTGGTGAGGATGAAAAACAACTGGGTATCGATTTATTTCAACAAACGGATCTTTTTCATTTTGGATTCCGAAGCAAAAAATCCTATTTCTCAATAAATAGCACCTTTATTAACGAAGCGGCGATTCGATTGCCAAAAGATTTATTGGGATTGGCCTTTTTAGGTAATGGAGCCTTTATTGAAAAAGACGCAGAAATCGATTTCTCTGGAAATCAATTTCGTTCCTACATGAAAAACACATTCAGTTACGGACGTTTTTTAACCAATGAACTGTCTGTAGGATTTAATGCCGCTCTGATAAATGGGATTTCCGATTTAAGTATTAATCGTGCGCGTTTTGGAATCGGAACCGACACGGGTACCGCATCCATTTATTCTCTCAACCTCAATGGTGAAATAGAAGGTCGTGCCTCACTTCTCGGAGCAGATATAAATCGTGTATTAAACGATTCAACATACGACGTTAATAAGTCGGTTATGGATCAAGTGGCTCAGATTTCTCTAGGCACCAACCAAGGGTATGCCTTGGGATTTGGGGCCGTATACCGTTTGAATGAAAAAATTAGACTTTCGGGATCTGTACAAAATTTAGGGAGTATTGTTTGGAATTTAGGCGCCCAAGAACTCATACTTGAAGATTCTCGATGGGAATGGAACGGACTCGACACCAGCCAAGTTTCCAATTTAAATGAAGATGTTGCGCAACAAATTCAAGATACATTTTTACAAAAGTTTGAAATTAAAAGCGGATCGATAAATTCGTACACAACCGCATTAAAACCCAGATATACCCTAGGAGCTGAATTTTTATTGTTTCCAAGAACCCATATCCAAGCCTTTGGAGGATACGGATTTGGGATACACGGGGATAAAAGTTTTATAAGCACCTCTGTACATCAGGAAGTAGGCGAATGGATTGATTTGCGCATTGGATATTCTTTGTATGATTTTGAAAATCCATCGCACCGTGTGGGTTTGGGAATTAGTTTGAATCTAGGACCTATCCAAGTCTTTACTGCCGTAAATGATGTATTGGGTATTGTGAATTACGGAAGTATGCAACATACTTCAGGTACTATCGGTATGAACATCAATATAGGTCGTCGGAAAGATCGAGATTACGATGAAATACCCGACAAACAGGATAGCTGTTTCAAAACCTTCGGTGTTATTAGCAATGATGGGTGTCCTTACGGATTTCTAGGAGGTTCTATGACCTACGATGAAACAGAGGAAGTACCTCAAGAGTCATCCGAAGAATCTACAGAAATTAATATCATCGAGGTAGAAGAGAACGCTGAAACCGAACCCAAAAAAACACCAGAAACGAGCAACTCTATAATTCCTCAGGCAAAATCAAATACCACAAGTAATGAGGAACTCTCCACAATGGAATCTCGCACTGAGTCATTGCAAGAAATATCTCCTAATACTCCTGAAAAAACAGAAGCAGCCGCTTTAGAAACTACGGCTGTTGAGGACGAAATTATGGGAGGACTACCCACAGAAACCGCTGCTGCAACTACCGACAATTTTGTAGATACCTTGATCGATTCGACTTCAGTCGATCCGAAGGAAGGATTAACTCCTTCAGAAATGGATTCTACTGATACCTTAATGAATGAATCTATAGATGCTGCAGCAACAGCTACTAAGTTGCCCGTACAAAAGGTAAATAAATATAAAAAGCCGAAAAGTCCTGCTAAAAAATCCGATACACTCGAAGATTTGATGAATCGTTAATGCGCTTTCAATAAATTAGCCCCAAGAATGGGAATTATGATTCCTGAATCTTGTGTAATTGCTTTAATTTTCTCGAGTTCCCTTTGTGGTTTCCCAATAGGCTCATCGCTCAAATCGAAGGTTCCATAATGCATTGGAATTAGGTGCTTTGCTCCTAAATCTTTAAATGCTTGGTACGCTTTTGCTGGGCTTGAATGATTGTCTTCCATAAACCATTCGGGTTCGTAAGCACCAATTCCCAAAATAGCATAATCAATTTTGGGAAATAATTTAGCTATGTCCTTATAATGCGATCCATATCCCGAATCACCACCGAAATAGATACACATCTCTCCTATTTTAAGGATAAACGACCCCCACAGGCGCTTATTTGTATCGGTAAAACCGCGTTTTGCCCAGTGCCTCGTGGGTAAGAAATATAATTCGAATCCCTCTGTTTTATATTGCTGATACCACCCCGCTTGTTGACCATCGGCATCATTCAAAAACTTCTTGAGCAGTTTCATCATATTTAAACCCGTAAAAAACTGCATTTCCGGGTTGTATTTTATCATTTTTCTCAAGCTCGCTTTATCGCAATGATCGCGATGATCATGCGACATTAACAAATAATTAGTTGGCGGCAACTCCTCGGGCTTTATGGGTAATTTCGACCACCGTTTAATAACCGAGGCTTTTTTAAATACGGGATCAGTTATAAATTGGATTCCATTAATTCGAATTACGAAACTTGCATGACCCAACCAAAAAATACCATCCTTTTTGCCATTTTTCAAATCTTGCAAATTTTCGGAAATTGGCAATCGGAAAGTATCTTGTTTTTTCTCTAATTCGTATGGATTTTTCTTACTTTTCCATTTCCAAACCTCTGAAAATCCTTTAGTTAAAGGAAATTCATGATTTTGATATTGATTTTTTAATACAGGATTTCCCTTCCAGTTAAAAAGGGAATCTACCCCATTAATAAAAGTTAATTCCTCATTGTATACGGGTAATTTCTTTGACATTTCACAAGAGTTTAATACACTTAATAATCCCAGAGTGCTTATTAGGAGTCCAAAAAACCTACGCATTACTTGGTTCCATAGGTTTAATAGCCGTTTTCCATTCATTCAATTCATAAAGGGCTTGAAATACATCATTTATACCCGATACCTCAACAATAAACGCTTTGTCGGTTTGTTTGGCATTGTATTTACTTGGATTCTGCGCTAACATCCCTATTAATAATCCAAATGACTGTGATTGGTATACCGCTGCACTCGATTCTCCTGGGAAGAAACAACGCATTTTATTGGGTGTTAAGGCTACTTTTTCCAAACCCAATTCCTTGGCTGCCCATTTTAATCGAACGGAATCTACCAAAGACAATACCTCCTGAGGTGGTTTCCCAAAACGGTCTTTCAACTCCGCCATAAAATCTCTAAGACCTATTTCTGTATTCACATTCGATAGCTCGCTATATAAACTTATACGCTCGGATGTTTGGCTTACATAATAGGCCGGTATTAAAATTTCATAATAGGTATCGATTTGACAATCTCTACTTTCGATATTTTCCTCGGTGATATCATATAAATTTTGGAATTCTTCTTTTTTTAATTCTTGAACGGCTTCATCTAAAATTTTATGATACATATCAAAACCCATATCGGCGATGAAACCACTTTGTTCAGCTCCTAATAAATTTCCAGCACCTCGAATATCTAAATCGCGCATTGCCACTTGAAATCCACTACCCAGTTCAGAATACTCTTCCAAAGTGCGCAATCTCTTGCGAGAATCCTCTGGAAGTGTTGAAATAGGTGGACTCAATAAATAACAAAATGCTTTTAGATTGCTACGTCCCACTCGGCCCCGCATTTGGTGTAAATCTGAAAGCCCGAACATGTGCGCGTTATTGATAATTATAGTATTGGCATTGGGAATATCCAAACCACTTTCAATAATACTTGTTGCCACCAACACATCATATTCTCCTTCGATAAAACGCACCATTACATCTTCCAATTTCGAACCTTCCATTTGTCCATGCGCCACACAAACTCGAGCTTCAGGAACTTCGCGCTCTATCAAAGCTGCTAGGTCATAAATATCTTTAATACGTGTATGCACCACAAAGGCCTGTCCACCCCGATTCAATTCATCTGTTATGGCTTTCTGAATGGTATCTTTAGAAAATACGGCTAATTCTGTGTGAACGGGTTGTCGATTTGGAGGTGGTGTATTGATAATACTTAAATCTCGTGCCCCCATTAAACTGAAATGCAGGGTTCTCGGAATGGGGGTTGCAGTTAGGGTGAGAGTATCTACATTCACACGGATACTTTTCAATTTTTCTTTAGCTCCAACCCCAAACTTTTGCTCCTCATCGATTATTAAAAGACCCAAATCCTTGAATTTAATATCCTTCCCAATTAATCGATGCGTACCAATGACAATATCAATTTCTCCGGTAGCCAATTTCCGTATAACTTCCTTCTGTTCCTTGGCAGACTTAAATCTGTTGAGATAATCAACATTAACGGGGAACCCATTATAACGCTTTCGAAAACTGCGATAATGTTGTTGAGCCAAAATGGTTGTTGGCACCAAAACGGCGACTTGCTTTGAATCGCAAACAGATTTAAATGCTGCACGCATAGCAACTTCTGTTTTTCCAAATCCTACGTCACCGCATACCAAGCGGTCCATGGGTTGTTCTTTTTCCATATCTCGCTTAACTGCATCAATTGCTTTAGCTTGATCCGGAGTATCTTCATAAAAGAAGGAGGCCTCTAGTTCCAGCTGTAAATAGTTATCTGCGGAAAAAGCAAAACCTTTTTCCTTTTTCCTTTGAGCATAAAGCTGAATCAGCTCTCTTGCTATGTCTTTTACCTTCTTTTTTGTGGTTCTCTTTTGCTTTTCCCATGCCCCAGAACCCAATTTATGTAAATGGGGTTGTGTGCCGTCTTTGCCACTGTATTTACTTACTTTGTGTAAGCTGTTTACCGATACATATAATAAATCATTATCGCGATATACAATGCGAAGTGCTTCTTGCTTTACGCCATTTACATCCATGGTTTCAAGTCCTGCAAATTTCCCTATACCGTGATCAATGTGAGTAATGAAATCACCAGGTTTTAAATTTCGAAGTTCCCTTAATGATATTGACGCATTACTGGAAAAGGTATCTCTGGATTTGGGCTTGTAATATTTATCGAATAATTGATGTTCGGTAATACACGCCAATTTGGTTTGAGCATCTATAAAACCATTAGACAATCCTACATAAACCGGTGAAAATAATTCATCTAACTGCTGTTCTTTTAACAGTACTTGTAAGCGTTCGATTTGGCGGTTATTATCACTAAAAACCAAGGTTTTGTAGCCCTTTTGTTTATACTCCTGCAGCGCCTGCTGCAGCAATTCCATATTACGCTTAAAAATAGGCTGCGGTTCTTGCTCAAAACTAAGGGTGTCGTGACTTATATCCGGTTTGTCGCCACCCAATTGTACATTTTTAAAGGAGCCAGCCATTTCCTGAAATTCCTTAGGGGTTAGCCAAATTTCTTTAGGATGTTTCCCTGCTTCGCTTACCCCGCTGGTTTTATCTTGGTGGTATCGCTGTAACGACTGTTCCCAAAATTTAACCAATTGCTGCAGTTGTAATTGGGGCTCTGTCCAATATACTACAGTATCTGAATCAAAATATCCCAGAAATGGGGTGAGTTTTGTTTGCTTTTGACTTACTTTCGGAACTAAGGAAAAATGCGCCATTTCATTGATCGATAGCTGGGTATTTACATCGAAGGCTCTAATATTATCAATAATATCGCCGTCTAGTTCCAATCGAAATGGGTATTCATGAGCAAAAGAGAATAAATCTAAAATCCCCCCTCGTATACTAAATTGACCAGGTTCGAACACAAAATCTTCGCGTTCAAAGCCATTATCATATAAAAATTCACTTAAAAATTCAATATCTAGATTTTGTCCCCGACTAATTTCAAAGGTATTACTTGCTAAATCTTCTTTTTCAACTACATGTTCCGCAAGTGCACTTCCGTAAGTAACTACAATTTTTCTTGCATTTTTACGCAGCGCATTTAAGGTTTCAATTCTTTCCTGAACATGCATAGCATGTTCGCGATCTGACTGATATGTTTTGACAAAAGAGTCGGGTAAAAAAAGTACAGGCTGACCTGGAAGCAGGTGTTCCAGGTCGGATTTAACAAAAAGGGCTTCTTCTTTATTCGGAGCTACCCAAAGTATCGGTCTTTCATTGCGAGAATAAGCGGCTGCAACCAATAACGCGTTTCCGGACCCATGGAGTCCTCGCGTATATACCCATTTGGTGCCGTTTAAATGGGTTAGAAAATCTTGCGTAACCTCTGATTGCAGCTGTCGCTGTAAAATGTCTCGTGTATTCATGAACTGCTTCGATTAAGGAAACCCTTAAAACCCTAAAGAGTTTTAATTTTTTCTTGAAATCGCTCTTTCAGCAGCTGCTGTAATGTCTTGGGCATCCAAACCGTATTTTACCAGTAATTGATCTGGAGTTCCACTTTCTCCAAAGGAATCATTTACAGCAACCATTTCCAAAGGTGTTGGTAAGGTGCGCGCCAACAATTGCGCAATCGAATCTCCCATTCCTCCATTCATTTGATGTTCTTCTGCCGTAACCACACAACCTGTTTTCTTGGCTGATGCAATTACCGCATCTATATCTAGTGGTTTAATCGTGTGAATATTGATAATCTCTGCCGAAATGCCTTTTTCGGCCAATTGATGACCCGCTTGAATGGCTTTCCAAACTAGGTGACCGGTAGCAAAAATACTTACATCGGTTCCTTCACTTAACATCAAAGCCTTACCAATAATAAAGGGAGTATCTTCAGAAATAAATACCGGCCATTTGGGTCTTCCAAAACGCAAGTACACGGGACCGTAATGTTTAGCAATTGCTATAGTTGCGGCTTTTGTTTGATTATAGTCGCAAGGATTAATTACCACCATTCCTGGCAACATTTTCATCAAGCCGATATCCTCTAATATTTGGTGGGTTGCACCATCTTCCCCAAGGGTTAAACCCGCATGGGATGCACAAATTTTAACATTGGCATGGCTGTAAGCAATACTCTGGCGAATTTGGTCGTAAACGCGGCCCGTTGAGAAATTGGCAAAGGTTCCAGTAAAAGGAATTTTACCTCCTAAGGCCATACCTGCTGCAACACCCATCATATTTGCTTCCATGATTCCCGCTTGAAAAAAGCGATCTGGAAATTCATCCTTAAACAAATTCATCACCAGCGATCCCGTTAAGTCAGCGCACATGGCAACTACTCGTGGATCTTGTTTCCCGATTTCTAATAAACCGGCGCCAAAGCCGCTGCGCGTGTCTTTGTTGTCCAATATTTCAAAAGATTTCATAAATTTTATAATGCAATCGTCGTGTTGATTCCGCTAGATATGGTAAAAGATAATTTTTTCGTGTATAAGGTTCTGGTTTCGCTCTTTAATCGATAAACCACTGTATAGGTGCCTGGTTGCATAATCATTTCATGCCTGCCGGCAACAGAAGGGATATCCTTGACCCATACCATTTTACCATCGATTTCGGTAAAAATAGAGCCTGACAAATCGCGACCTGTTTTCATTGTGAGCATTCCAGGCGAAGGTATATCGATGTATCTTGTTTTATTCTGAGATATAATAATATTTTTAAAGGTCAATCTGGGAGTACTTAAAATTTCGATATCGTAAGAGCCGGTAATGTATTTTTGAGTTGTATTAAAGGGCTGATTATGCACCGTTTCCATATTACCCGAGCGGCGAACAATTGCTTGCAATTCTTTATAATTTGTAATACCCCCTATTTTCAATTGTAAATCACCCCTTGGGGTAGAAACTGCCATCGTATTGTGTTTCCCTGGTATTACTTCAAAATTCTTTTTAGTCACTGGGGGAAGTGAATGAACCACTAAATCGTAATGGCGTAAAGGATCTAAATATAGTGTATCGGGTATTGCTTTGCCATTCATCGTATGCACAAGATGTTCAACCAACGCCCCATTATCGGAATCATACAAACTGATGGGAACATCGGTTTCTGTTGGTCTGCCTTGATCATCGAGCAAGTTTATTTGAACCGATGTATTGTTCAATACTTGCTTTACGATTACGCCAATAATTTTATTAAATTGTTCAATATCTTCAGCATTATGATAGGTTCCTGCACAAGAATAATTCTTACGGAATGAAAGGGCATCGGTTCCCATTCCAACAATGAATGGTTTTAAAATAATTCCTTTTTTCTGTAACAATGTGCTTACTTCACAGGGATCTCCCGGACATTCTTCTACCCCATCTGTGATAATAATGATTACATTTCTTGCCGTTTTATCTTGTGGAAAATCCATTTCCGTAGCCAACAAAGACTGCGTGATGGAGGTAAAACCCAAAGGTTTTAATGTTCTTAAACGCGCTCGAAATTGTTTGTGGTTGAAAGGTGAAAAGGGAACTTCCAGCTTCGTGTCATTGCAATCTCTGAAAGAATTGGGTTTGTTATGTCCAAACACCCTCAGTCCTATTTCTACGTCTTTTACTTGACGCAATGAATCGGCCATATTGGAAAGTAATGTAACGGCAACGGCCCACCTATTAGCGTCTTCCATTTCCGCCAACATACTTCCACTGGCATCTAAAAGAAAAAGTATGCGTGTTTTTCTGCCTTCAAAGGCATTAATCATTTGCGCTTGTGTGTTTTGATATCCCCACAAGAAAATTAAAAAAAACGCAATCTTCTTCATGTTAATGGTATTAATAATCGCCTAAATGCGTCTCAGGAAGTTGTGCCAGCGCTTTTGCTAATTGCTCATCGTTGGGGGCTTTACCATGCCAAGCATGCGAACCCATCATAAAATCTACTCCTTGACCCATTTCTGTTTTCATGATAATAACTACGGGTTTCCCGCAACCCAATTGACCTTTGGCTTGTGGCATAATTCGGTGAATGTCATTCCAGTCGTTACCGTCCATTTCGATCGTTAACCAACCAAAAGCTCTGAATTTACTTACCAATTCGGTAATACCCATTACATCTGCGGTACTTCCATCGATTTGTTGCTGATTAAAATCTACTGCAACTAAAAGGTTATCAACTTTATTATGTGCCGCGAACATAACGGCTTCCCAAATTTGACCCTCTTGCAATTCCCCGTCACCGGTAAGGGCATATACGGTATGCGAATCGCCATCTAATTTCTTTTGCATGGCAAAACCAATAGCCACACTCAAACCTTGTCCTAGAGACCCGGTAGCTACGCGAACACCCGGCAAGCCTTCATGCGTAGTAGGGTGCCCCTGTAAGCGGGTATTAAGTTTACGAAAGGTTGCCAATTCTTCAACTGGAAAATAGCCAGAACGGGCTAAAACACTGTAAAAAACAGGAGAAATATGACCGTTGCTCATGATAAACACATCTTCGTTATTTCCATTTGCTTGGAAGTTTTCAGATTGGTGTTCCATGTAATGAAAATACAAAGCAGTTAGGTAGTCTGCGCAACCCAATGAGCCCCCTGGGTGACCGCTGTTAACAGCATGAACCATTCGCAGTATATCGCGGCGCACTTGACGTGCAATTTCGGGTAAATTGTTTATGTTCGACATAAAGGTGCAAAGTTAAGGGTTTCGTTTTTATTAAACGATTTTTAGCCCCCCAAAATTGCCTGAGCTCATCCAGAGGGATACCCAATTTTCATTTTGGGATTTTGCGGTGGTTCTGAATTCCAACAATGCCTCTTCAAGAACCTCTAAATTATTAAATAAACGAACATTGCCCAAGCGCTCTTGGATTACCTCAGCAGGAGGTACGGGCATCTTTTTTAATTCAAAAACATGTGGATCGTATAAGACCCAAGCCTCTTCGGCAACGTCGAATAATCCTTTATAAGATTCCATAAATTCAGGTTGTAAACTCGAATAGGTATGCAATTCAAAAACTGATAGCAGTTTACGCTCAGGAAACTGAGACCTCACTGCAGAAATTGTAGCCGCTGCTTTAGATGGTGCGTGTGCAAAATCCCTGAAAATGATCTCTGCTCCCTCTTTTTGAATACATTCCAATCTTTTTGAAGTTCCAGGAAAATCTGCTAAATGTTTCCAAGCCTGTGATTCAGGAATTCCTAATTGCATGGCCAATGCCACTACTCCAGCGGCATTTTCAATATTATGCGCACCGAAAAAAGGAACCCAAATCGAATCGGAATTCTTTCCGTGCACCCTTGTTCCAGAATTACTGCGTTCATGTAAAGGCGCCTCATACCCTATTGCATGGGGATGTTTGGCACACATCCGAATTAATTCGGTATCCTTACTATAATACAAACAAGCTTTTGTAACGGTTGCGATAAATTGCTCAAAAGTATCAAAGTAGGAATTTAACGTAGGAAACACATTTATGTGATCCCAAGCCACCCCTGTAATTAATGCAAAATGGGGTGCGTAATGTAAAAATTTAGAACGCAAGTCTATTGGGGAACTCAAATATTCATCGCCCTCGATTACCATAATAGGGGCATTGGTAAGTCGTACCATGCGATCATACCCATTAATGATAGAACCCACCAAATAATCAAATTCTTTACCTTCTTTTTGCAGGATATGCATCAACATGGCCGTGCAGGTCGTTTTTCCATGACTTCCAGCCAAAACAACCCGGATTTTATTTTGAGCATGTTCTCGAATAAATGCGGGAAATGAAAAAATGGGCACACCCAATTTTTGCGCTTTTTGCAACTCTGGATTATCGAGTTTGGCATGCATTCCTAAGATTACCCCATCTAAATGAGAACCAATTTTTTCAGGGAACCACCCAAATTGGGGCGGACATAAACCTGCCTGTTCCAATCGGGAAAAAGCCGGTTCGAAAATTTCATCGTCGCTACCGCTAATTTCATGCCCTAATGCACGAAGTTCTAGGGCTAAATTGTGCATCACTGCCCCCCCTATTGCAATAAAATGATATTGACTCACTGCACGAAACTACGAATACCCAACAAATGCATAACAAAAATTGTGCATATTTTTTGTAGTTTTGCGGTTAAATCTTAGGAACGCAATGAAAGTATTGGTTTGCATGAGTGTCGTTCCGGACACCACCACGAAAATCGCCTTCACGGAAAATAATACCCAATTCAATAAAGAAGGGGTTCAATTTATCATCAATCCTTACGATGAACTTGCCATAACACGCGGATTAGAATTGGCCGAAGCCAATTCTGGCAGTGTAACGGTTGTTCACGTGGGTCCTGCTGAAAATGAGGCCAGTATTCGTAAAGCCCTTAGTATGGGGGTGAACGAAGCAATACGCATCGATGCACCTGCTCACGATGCACAATATGTTGCCGAACAAATTGCGGCAATTGCACAAGGTTATGACCTTATCCTTACCGGTAGAGAAAGCATCGATTATAACGGAGGAGCTGTTTGTGGATTGTTAGGAGCCATATTGAATATTCCTTCAGTAAATGTGGTAACTGAAATCAACTACCAAGACGGAACGTTTAGTTTTACCCGTGATATCGATGGAGGTCGTGAAATGTTAGGCTGCAAAGGTCCTGTTGTGGCTTCTGCTCAAAAGGATCTATGTGAGCCTCGTATTCCAAACATGCGCGGAATTATGGCAGCACGCACCAAGCCCCTACAAGTTTTAGCTCCTCAAGATACCCAGATTGCAAGCACCTATGCGTCTTACGAATCTCCCGCTGCCAAAAGTGGTGTTAAGCTAATCGACGCTCAAAATGCAGGTCAACTCATCGATATTTTACGTAACGAACTCAAAGTAATCTAATTATGTCAGTAATTGTTTTTGCCGAAATTGATAATCAACAATATAAAAAATCTTCCCTAGAAGCCATTTCTTACGGAAAAAAAGTTGCTCAAACTTTAGGACTTTCTTGTATCGCATTGAGTTTAGAAACTTTGAGCGATATCGATTCCTTAGGAAAATACGGTGCCGATCGCGTAATTAGTCTTGCCAATAATGCAGCATTTACAAGCGATTCAATTGCAAATCAAATCGGCGATGCATGTAAATCGCTAAATGCACAAGTAGTAATAATTTCCAATTCTTATACCGGAAAATCATTGGCTCCTCGCATTGCGGTAAATTTAAATGCTTCCCTAGCCACCAATGTTATTTCTTTGCCTGATACCGCTGCTGGATTTAAAGTTAAACGTGGGGTATTTTCAGGAAAGGCATTTGCATATACCGATTTGACCAAGACGGTAAAAGTACTTGCATTAACCCCGAATACGTTTGATATCGATGCTACAGGTTCTTCGGTTAGTGCCGAAACCTTATCGGTAACCCCAACTTCCTCCGCCATTACCATAAACAATTCCGACAAGGAAACAGGAAAAGTTCCCCTCACAGAAGCGGAAATAGTGGTTTCAGCTGGACGTGGAATGAAAGGACCCGAAAACTGGAATTTGGTAGAAGAATTAGCTGACTTGATGGGAGCTGCTACTGCGTGTTCAAAACCTGTGAGTGATATGGGTTGGAGACCACATGCGGAGCACGTTGGCCAAACGGGGATTACCATTAAGCCCAATTTATACGTTGCCATCGGAATTTCTGGAGCGATTCAACATTTAGCAGGAGTAAGTTCAAGTAAAACCATCGTTGCCATTAACAAAGATCCAGAAGCTCCTTTCTTCAAGGCCGCAGATTATGGCATTGTCGGTGATGCGTTTGAAGTCATTCCTCAACTTATCGCAGCCCTAAAAAATTAATATGTCGCGCAAGGTTGAAGTCTTTATCAAGAATATATTGCCTGCCCATTCCGATAAGGCTTATACGGTGGTATTGCACAACCCTGTTTCGAAAGTTCAATTGCCCGTTTTAATCGGTGCCATTGAAGCACAGTCTATAGCAATGGAAATGGAAGGGTTGGAAGCATCCAGACCCCTTACCCATGATTTATACGTAAATACCCTCAAAATTTTCAACATCGGCATTACCGAGGTTATCGTTGAGAAACTCTCTGAGGGTATTTACTACTCCCGCATTTATTTCAAAAGCGACTCACACCAACTTAATATCGATTCACGCACTTCAGATGCGATTGCCTTAGCGGTGAAATTTAAAGCTCCCATTTATGTACTACAAGAAATTATCGACGAGGCCGGTTATACCGAAGATCCCAGTGTCGATGATTTATTGGTCCCTGGGCGCGTTAATGAGGAGGTATTCTTTCCTCAAGAGGTCATTATTGACGAACCCATTCCTTTTGCTGAATTTGACGATGAAGAGCTGAATGATTTACTTCAAGAAGCCATTGCCGTTGAAGATTACGTAAAAGCCGCCCGTATCCGAGATGAAATCTCTAAAAGAAACCGATAAATATGGTTTTGGGAGGTTTTTTTACTTTAATACTGCTTTTTAGGTTTGGTTCGCTGCCCGTAGGACTGGCACTAATAGTACTTCCGACTAGTATTGTTGTACAAAATTGGCAGGATAATTATCCTTACTACGAAGATGGTGAATCGTATGACTCCGAAGCTATTGAAGCCATTGAAGTCACTGAAGAAACAGAAAGGTTAGATTACGAAACAGTCCCTTTCGATGTTGCCCCTCCCCAGCCTGTAGACACCGTAATTTACAGCCCGAGTGTGGAAATCGATGCGGTTGAAGTTTCAGAACCACTTCCACTACAAATTCAAGGTATAACCCTGTCTGAAATTGCGGGGACCTGGATTTATTCCGATATTCTTAAAAACGGGGTCAGCGTAGCACAAATGCAAGCTACCGATACCTTGGCTTTATTTATGAATAAGGAGTTCCAATACGATATTGAAGCACTCAGCAAACATAAGAAAGGGACTTACGAACTCATAGAAAAAGAAGGAATTTCTCAATATGCCCTAGTATTTTATTATCGGTCAATCTTGAGTAATGAAATATTAGAGGTACGTACTTTCGACATTGAATACCTCACAGAGAGGGAAATGCGTATCTCTGAAGGTCCACTCCAATTTATATTTGAAAAGAAAATCACGGTAAGAAAATGAGCCTAGAAACTACGGTTTATTTTAATGGAGAATGGCATAATCCTGCCAAAATATCTCCGGGTTTTGATTTCAGATCTCGTATTCATAAATACGGCGATGGGTTTTTCGAAAGCATGAAATATTTCGGTGGAAACCTTAGGCATGCTCATTACCATACCGAACGCATTCGCAGGGCTTTGATGCTCTTGAAAATGCCGATTTCTGACATTTCTACCGATGAAATCTTTCAGCTAATCGAAGATCGCGTTAAAGATTTGCATTGGTCGCAAGCACGAGTAAGACTATCCTTTTATCGCGAAGCCGATGGTTTTTATACCCCGTACAATAGCCGACTCTTGTTTTTTATTGAGATAAAACAATTAGAAACCGAAGGGTATCCCTTAAACGAAACGGGTATCATCCTAGGTAATTACCATGAATTGGTAAAAAACGAAAATTATCTAAGTCTTCTCAAAACCCAATCTGCACTGCTGTATGTAATGGCTGGTATACACGCGCAAGAAAATGGCTGGAACGATTGTGTCATATTTAATCAAGCGGGCAGAGTTTGCGAAACTATTGCGAGCAATATTTTTTGTGTGAATGGCGATTTTATACATACTCCGCCATTATCAGAGCATTGCGTAGATGGGGTAATGCGTAAAGTCGTGTTAGATGCCGCTAAAGCCTATGGGTATCAAGTCAGCGAACGACCCATCAGTGAAGTAGAGCTATGTTCTGCATCGGAAATCTTCCTCACAAATGCCGTTCAAGGATTGCAATGGGTAGGAAATTATATGGGGAAACCGCTTCACAATGGAACCGCAAAGGTGTTGAGTACGCGGATTTCTTAATGAATCCTTACCTTCCACTTACCTATTGCAAAATTCCTAATTACAGTACAATTTGAATCCCCAAAAATAAGCAAGGCTCGTTTATCAGATTAGATCCATTTTACCAATTGTAAAATGCCTAATAGCATTAAAATTTGTAGGGTAAAAATGGCCAAGCCAAAACGCAATCCGCGCTTTCCCGCTTGTAATAACTTTTTAAAACTCACCTTCAATCCAATACCTGCCATCGCAATGCTCAATATTACATGTCCAGAATTCCGTGCCGCTTTACTGATTTCAGTGGGAATGTCGAATATTGAATAAGCTGCTGAAATGATAATGAATCCAATTAAGTACCAAGGCAATTGAAAACGTGTTTTTTGACCCGCTTCTGCACTTCTGTTAATTAAGTAATTCATAAAAAAGAGTCCAGGGGTAAGCAAGGCAACACGAGCCAATTTCACCGTTATAGCAATATCACCAGCTTCCTTTCCAATTGCAAATCCGGCTCCCGCAACATTTCCCACCGAATGTAAAGACGCGCCAATAAAAAAGCCCAACTCCGTATCTGTATGTAAGAATTCAACCAATACAAAGGGTAAAATTAACATCCCTAAAGTACCAATTAAATTTACCACGGCCATCGAGATCGCCACATCTTCCTTTTCTCCATTTTTGAGAGATGGGGCAAGCGCGGCTATCGCGGATGAACCGCAAATTGCGGTACCAAATCCTACTAAAAGTCCAGTATTTGTAGGACAATTAAACTTTTTAGACATGTAATACGTTGCGACTAAAACAACTATTACTGTAAGCGTAATACCGATAAAACTACTTATTCCCAAGTCGGCAATTTTCCCATAATCGATACCAAAAGCTAAAAATACAATCGACAATTCGAGCATTTTAGCAGATGCGAATGAAATTCCTGCCTCCCAATCGGAGGGAATCGATAGTAGATTTCTTAATGCTACTCCCAGAATTAAAGCCCACATAACACTATTTAAAAATGCTGGGGTGAACTCGGCAATACCTATAGCCAATATTCCCAAAATCATTGCGAAAAGGATTCCCTTCCCATTATCTTTCCAATCCTTGGCTGTCCACATAATCTAAGTACAAAGATGCGAGGTATTTATCAATATTTTGGTAAGAAAAGTTACGAATACCCACTCATTATACGAGTAGAATAGACGTTTATTTCATGGAATTCCTATTTAAGAAATTCAAAGGGGGTTGACTCGATTGCTTTCTTCTATTTGAGTAAGTTTAGGTGCAATGTTTTTATGAATGGCCGTTTTTATTTTCTCTAAAAGGGCGGTCTTGACAAAATGTTTGTGATATATCAATCCCACAGAACGCACGGGTACGGGTGCAGAAAATGGAAATAAATGCGCCGCTTCTGCAGTATCCATATCTATAGTGGATAATTCCGGCAAAAGGGTCATTCCTTGATTCTTCCTAACAAAACGAATGAGACTATCTATGGATCCTGCCCTAAAGTGAAAATTGGCTCCTATTTTGTTTCGTTTCATATTCAGATTACAAATTTGAATTACCTGATTGCTCAAACAATGGCCTTCCTCCATAAGCCAAAATCGCTGTCCATCAATGTCTGAGGCGTTCACCCAATTCCCCCGTGCATTTCCAGTATAATCATACAAAACAAAACTTTCTTCATAGATTGGCATTTCGTAGAGATCAGGATCCGATAAGGGCAAGGCCAGAATTCCCAAATCCAACTCTCTGTTTTTAAGTGCCGTTACGATGTTTTGGGTGGTCATTTCACTCACCGAAAACTGCATTAATGGGTATTTTTGAGCGAAATCATTTAGAAATCCGGGCAACACATAAGGGGCAATGGTAGGAATAACCCCAATATGCAAACTTCCACGTATTTCACCTTTTAATGAATACACCATTTCTTTAAGAAGACTGACTTCCTGAGAAATTATCCGCATCTGTTTGATAAGCTCATTTCCTTCTTTGGTGACTTTTACGGGTTTCGTACTTCTATCGAAAAAGAGAATTCCCATTTCATCTTCTAATCGACCGATCATGGTACTCAAGGTAGATTGGGTAATGTTGCATTTCTCAGCGGCTTCACTGAAATTCCCAGTTTCCTTAACCGCGATCACATATTCTAACTGTTGTAAATTCATAAAGGGTGAATTAATATACAAATATAACATCTACAACGTAGATACAAGCATATACAAAATCGTTTTTATGAATGGAAAATCGGGGCGAGATTTGAGGAAAAAAACAGAAAACCAATTTTATTATGAAACATATCTTATTAGGACTGAGTTTGGGTGTTGCTGGAGCAGCATTCGGACAATCTGAAGTAGCTAGTGGCGGAAAATGCCCAATGGGCTATGACCAACCCGGAGCAAGTGCATCACACAAAGATGCGGCGCACGCAGCTGCAGGAGTGCATGGCGGTCAAGGACACGCTCATGCTAAAGGAAGTGACCCAATAAATATTGGCGGTCGTGGTAGAACCAACCGAGATTGGTGGCCTAATTCATTAAATTTAACAGTATTGCGTCAGAATTCTGAACTTTCCAATCCTCTTGGTCCCGATTTCAATTACCGTGATGCATTTAGTACGGTTAATTATACAGAATTGAAATCCGACATTAAAAAAGTATTAACTGAATCTCAAGACTGGTGGCCTGCCGATTTTGGCAATTACGGTCCTTTATTCATTCGTATGGCTTGGCACAGTGCAGGTACATATCGCACAGGCGACGGTCGTGGAGGTTCACGCGAAGGACAACAACGTTTTGCGCCCATCAACAGCTGGCCCGATAACGGCAACTTAGATAAATCTCGTCGTTTATTATGGCCCATTAAACAGAAATACGGCAACAAAATTTCATGGGCAGATTTAATGGTATTGGCGGGTAATGTCGCCCTAGAGAGCATGGGCTTTCCAACAGTCGGATTCAGCGCAGGCCGCACCGACGTTTGGGAACCCGCAAGCAATGTATACTGGGGTCCCGAATCTAAATTTTTAGACGATAAACGCTATAAAGGCGATCGGGAACTAGAAAATCCATTGGCCGCAGTACAAATGGGGTTGATTTACGTAAATCCAGAAGGTCCTAATGGAGTTCCTGATCCCGTTGCTGCTGCGAAAGATATCCGTGAAACCTTTGGACGCATGGGTATGAACGATGAAGAAACGGTAGCCTTAATAGCCGGCGGACATACCTTTGGGAAAACTCATGGTGCAGGTCCAGCTAGTCATGTGGGTCCTGAACCTGAAGCAGCTCCCATCGAAGAACAAGGTTTTGGATGGACTTCCAGTTTCAAAAGCGGCAAGGGTACAGACGCAATTACTTCTGGATTGGAAGTAACTTGGACAAGCACGCCAACTCAATGGGGACATGGATATTTCAAAGCACTTTTCAATGAAGAATGGGTACTCACGAAAAGTCCAGCGGGTGCACACCAGTGGGAAGCAAAGGATCCTAAAGTAATGGTTCCTGATGCTTTTGATCCTAATAAAAAACACAAACCAACCATGTTAACCACGGATTTGTCTTTGAGATTTGATCCTGAATACGAGAAAATTTCTCGCCGTTTCATGGAAAATCCAGAAGAATACACCAAAGCCTTCGGTCGTGCTTGGTTCAAACTTACCCACCGCGATATGGGTCCCTCTAGTACGTATTTAGGTCCTGAAAAGCCCAAAGAAACCTATTTATGGCAAGATCCAATTCCAGCATTGAACCATGCGGTAATCGATGCCAAAGACATAAAAGCTCTCAAGTCGGAGATTGAAAAATCAGGATTGAGTACTCAGGAATTGGTTACTGTGGCTTGGGCAAGTGCATCTACTTACAGAGGAAGTGACCGTCGCGGCGGTGCTAATGGAGCTCGTATTCGATTGGAGCCACAGCGCAATTGGGAAGTTAACAATCCAAAACAATTGCAAAAAGTATTGGCTGTATATGAGAAAATTCAAGCAGATTTCAATAAAAACGGCGGTAAAAAACAAGTTTCTATTGCCGATTTAATTGTTTTGGGTGGTAATGTAGGGGTAGAAACAGCCGCTAAAAAAGCGGGCTATCCGGTAGAAGTACCTTTCACACCTGGACGTATGGATGCTTCTCAAGAACAAACAGATGTAGCCTCATTCCAATTGCTTGAGCCTATGGCAGATGGTTTCCGCAATTACCAAAAAACCAGATATACATTATCTACGGAAGAATTGTTGGTAGATAAAGCCCAAATGTTAACCCTTACGGCTCCTGAAATGACCGTTTTGGTTGGTGGTATGCGTGCAATGGGAGCTAATTATAATGGATCCAAAGTGGGTGTTTTGAGTTCAAATATCGGAGCCTTGACCAACGACTTTTTCGTAAATCTCCTAGATATGAGCACTCAATGGAAGTCTACCAGTGAATACCGCGATGAATTCGTTGGAACCGATCGTAAAACTGGTGATGTAAAATATGCAGCAACACGTGCAGATTTGATCTTTGGTTCAAACTCAGAATTGCGCGCTATTGCCGAAGTATATGCACAAAGCGACGCCAACGAGAAAATGGTGAAGGATTTTGTAGCTGCTTGGTCTAAAGTGATGGAACTAGATCGTTTCGATGTGAAATTCGCAAAAAAATAAGAGATTGATTTTTGCATAAACCACAAAGGCCTCCGCGAGCGGAGGCCTTTGTGGTTTAGATCATTTCTGAGACATGTAATGCAGCACCGCCCCCTTGGTAGCATACCAAATCCGACCCGATTTAAACGCTTCTAATTCTCCTCTACGGGCCAATAAACTCAAGTATTCTTGGCCGTAAGGAATGTCAGGTTCTTTAGCTATATCCGACAAGGGTACCGCATCATATCCATCGGTTGGCGCTATGGCATTTAGGTAACGATCTAAACTCTGTTCTAAACCTTGAAAGATTAATAGGAATAACTTTGAGTATTGATACGAATTGGCTTCATTCAAGGCACGGTAATATTTCATTCGATCTACCTTTAAAATGATCACCGGGGGAAAACCCCATTGCATGAGCAACAGATTCATTACCAAGCGAGCCGTTCGGCCGTTTCCATCGAAAAAAGGGTGTATCCAAACAAAGCGATGATGAAACACACTAATAAGCTCTACGATTCCTAGATTTTGTGGATTTAGGGTAACCCATTCAATGAGTTCCTCTAAAAGATCGGGCACTTTTAACGGATTTGGAGGAATGAAGTTTGCACCGGTAATGCGCACGCGACCGGTTCTGATAACGCCTGCATAATCGTCTGCGATTCCTGACATGACCAAAAAATGCAAATGAAGGATATCTTTAACCGTCAGGGACTGCTTTAGACTCACCCTGACTGTGAGCCAATCGATGGCCTTTTGATGATTAATGGTTTCGAAGTGTTCTCTGAGGGTTTTACCACCGATGGTGATGCCCTGTTGCAATACCACACGCGTTTCATTAAGACTGAGTGTATTGCCTTCAATCGCATTGGAATTGTAGGTCCATTCTAAAGAAATTTCCTCATTCAAGCGTTGCAGAACGGAGGCAGGAAACGGACGAATTTTGTCTAAACGCAGCTTTTTCGCAATAAGACGCTTCGATTTAGCTTCTTCTAGTGTATAATTTACCGTTTTCCAGTCCATTTCACAAAGATAATATCGGCTAATTTAAATATCAAACCTCCCGATATTTTGTTTTGATTTTTGAATTTAACCATTGAATATGATTGCCTTTTTAGCAATTCTTTTTTCATTTTTCGGTAGGAAATCCAACCCATATATCGTAATATTGCAATATAGCATTATAGCAATATATTAACAGTTAAAAAGAGAACCTATGAAAAACGCAGACACCCTTAAAAACATTGTGCGTGACAAATACGCCGAAATCGCTGAACAGCCCAAATCACAAAATGCAGCATCTTGTTGTGGTGCAGGACCCGTTTCTAATAAAGTGTATAATATCATGATGGAAGATTACACGCAAATTGAAGGATATGTAGCAGATGCCGACCTTGGTTTGGGGTGTGGCTTACCCACGCAATTTGCACAAATCAAACCGGGCGACACAGTTATTGATTTAGGTTCCGGTGCTGGCAACGATTGTTTTGTGGCACGGCATGAAACCGGGGCAGAAGGCAAAGTCATAGGCATTGATTTTACCCCTCAAATGATCGAGAAAGCCCGTGCAAATGCCGAAAAAATGGGCTATAACAATGTAGAATTCCGTCAAGGGGATATTGAAAAAATGCCGGTTAGTAGCAATAGTGCCGATGTAGTAGTTAGTAATTGTGTGTTAAATTTGGTACCAGATAAATCGGCCGTAATTCATGAAATTTTTCGGGTATTGAAACCAGGTGGACATTTCAGCATTTCCGATATTGTTTTAGTTGGAGAACTTCCCAATGAATTAAAAAACCAAGCTGAATTATATGCAGGATGTGTATCAGGAGCGATACAAATGTCCGATTATCTCAACCTAATCGCTGAGGTTGGATTTGAAAATATTGCCGTTCAAAAGAAAAAAACCATTCTACTTCCCGATGATATTTTGAATAATTATTTAACGGAATCCCAAATTGACGAATTCAAAGCACGATCAATGGGTATTTTTAGCATCACGGTTTTTGCCGAAAAAGCTCAAGGAAACACCCGCGTAAAACCCATCATAGCAATTGCTGATATCGATGCCGACGCAGGTTCCATGTGTGAACCCGGATCAGGTTGCTGCTAAAATTATTTAATCTTCGCTATTGAAATGCAAGCCGAACGCCTCCAAATACTGAATGAAATTACTGAAACGCTGCAAGACCACCTTAATAAAGATGGTTACCTGAATCTGTATTTTATCTGCACCCACAATTCCCGCAGAAGTCAGTTTTCGCAAGCTTGGGCACACGCATTGGCCCAAGAGCGCCAATTACCTATTTACAGTTTTTCTGCTGGAGTAGAGGTTACGGCTTGCAATCATCGCACTATTGAATCTTTAAAAAGAGCCGGATTTGAAGTTGCCGTATTAATGGACGAACTTCCCAATCCAAATTATGAAATACGTTGGAAAACGGGAATGCCCATTACCTTATTTTCGAAATTATTCGATGATGTAAGCAAGCCCAAAACAGATTTTTTTGCATTAATGACCTGCTCGGATGCCGATGAAAACTGCCCGTATATTCCCGGAACCATCAAACGTATTCCGCTCAAATATACCGACCCCAAATTTGCAGATGACACACCGGAAGAAGCATCGGCCTACGATACCTGTAGCCATACCATTCGAACTGAAATTCAATATATTTTTGACCAATTAACGCATATATCAAAATAACACTTATGGGACTTACCAAGACCGACATATATCAAGAAAAAGATCTAGAGATGGCTGCAATCGCCAAGGCCCTCGCCCACCCCGCGCGTATTGCCATAATACGCTGTTTACTGGCAACACCACAATGCATAACGGGAAATTTATCTGAACAAATTGGGCTGGCTCAACCCACCATTTCCCAACATTTAAAAGAACTGAAGGCCATCGAAATTATTCAAGGTACCATAAGCGGCACCTCGGTAAATTATTGCATAAATCCGGTAAGATGGCAACAAATCGCAGAATATTGGGCGGCATTATTCTCAGAATTCCCAAGGGAGAATACCTGTTGCCCTTAAATTAAATTTAAGAAAAACACTAAAATACCACGCCCAATTATTTGTACTTTTCGCAAAAATGAAAAAACTCAGTTTTATAGACCGGAATCTTACCTTATGGATATTTATTGCCATGGGGTTAGGCATTGCATTGGGATTTATATTTCCTGCATTTTCTGAAACTCTTAGTAATATGTCTGTGGGCACCACCAATATCCCCATAGCCCTTGGATTGATCATCATGATGTTTCCTCCCTTAGCAAAAGTAAATTATAAACTCCTGCCCCTGGTTTTTAAAAACACCAAAATATTGGGTATTTCCCTCTTGCTAAATTGGATTATTGGTCCAATTTTGATGTTCATTTTGGCCGTAATTTTTTTGAGAGATCAACCCGAGTACATGTCGGGAGTGATATTAATCGGCCTTGCTCGATGTATCGCAATGGTTTTAGTATGGAACGATTTAGCCGACGGAAGTAAAGAATACGGAGCCGGTTTAGTTGCCTTGAACAGTATTTTTCAAATATTTGCATATTCCTTTTATGCCTGGATATTTATGACAAAAATTCCAAATTGGTTAGGCTTAGAGGGAGTGGCTATGGATATTTCTATGGCAACTATTGCCGAAAGCGTGGGTATTTATTTGGGACTTCCGTTTTTATTGGGGATTGTAATACGCACTTGGGCGATCCAAGGCAAGGGCGAAGACTGGTTCAATGAAGTATTGGTGCCCAAAAT
>CBFHGY010000024.1:0-18779 GCA_965655465.1 Bacteroidia bacterium
GTAACTTTTTACCATTTACAGCCATCAGTTGTATGTCATCCTGGGGGAAATGGGTAAATATCCTTAATATGTCTTCAACGGGATTCGGGAAAATTTGGGTTCCCTTATTATATAGGGCTCCTAAGGTAGTATTGGAATTGGTGTCGATAACAATTTGTGCTTTTTCGGCTTCACGCAATGTTGCCTCAAAACAAGGTGCGAAACTCTTGCTTTCATCATACACTTGATCCGGTAATAACACATATTCCTTTTTAACATCCTTATCAGCAAATAATTCTAAGGTACCGGGATCGCTCTGTTTATTTCCATAGCCCATTAAAATTTTACCGGCATATAAATCATTTTGATAAGAAGCCAAATTCGCGTCTCCCCCTAATTGCTCAAGAGCTTTTTGAACGCGGGGATTTCTTAAATCTACCGTATTCCTACTTGCATGTGAAATAAATACGTGGTCTCCTGGTTCAATTGCCGCAATCAAATCTACAAAGGCTGTAATATGCGTGGTATCTCTGAAATCAAAATTATAGTACACCTGCTCATCGATAGGATATCCAAAGCTCTTCCATTTTCTACCATCCGAGCAAAAGGGGGTCTGACCTTTAACAGGGATTGGTTCTAGAGTTGTTCTGTTTATTACGACTACAGCAAAACCATCTAAACAAGTTGTGGAGTAGTGCAAGGGCCTATTGGCGGTTGTCCAAAATCGTATACCATCATTGGTTAAATTCCCTACCATAAAAACCTGTTTAAATGGACACGGATTTTGATCGATAGGATAAACATCAGATTCATGATCAATACCCGCAGTATCGCTGTAAAATATGCGCACATTGGTACACATAACCTCTTGAGGTTCTTCGCTGTAATTTTGAACAGTTACAAATTCTTGTGAATCGCCGGGATAAATATCAAAATCAAAAGAAATTCTTTGTGTAGTTCTTCTGTTGAATACGGTATTTTTCCCAGAAAAAGTCCCTGTTTTTGTTACAGTTCCCAAACCGATACCCAGGTCGGCTGGCCAAAAAACCATTAATTCAGTATTGTGAAACCACGTACAAATTATGGCACCTGCCAATACCGGCTCTGAGGTTTCATTTACTACGTAATATATTAAGGAGTCTTTTTGAGGTTTGATTCCTAAGCGCAAAGATTGAGCTTGCACAAAAGAACTAAGTAAAAAACAAAAGCCAATTACCAATGAGCTAAAAATCTTCATATTTCGAATTATTAACTTAATATTCAAATGTAAAGAAAAATAGTGTACGTAAATCAATAGCAAGTTCGTAAGTATTTAGATAGAAATCCCACATTTGTCGTTAATAGATTCGTTAGGGGTAATAGGGCTCAGCCAAAAACACTAAATTTGCAAACTTTAATGCTTACTCAAATACAATTAAACCGTTTTTTTTCTCATGTTGTTGGAATTCAACGCCTTTGTATCTTTTTCTCAATTTTCTTCTGCAGCATATCCCTACACGGTCAATGGGGCAGTTTTGAGGAAACCGAAGAAACTCAGGAAAAGAAACAAGTCCAAAAAGCAGCTAAAACCAAGGTAGAACCTATTTATTATCAACCGGCGGTAATGCCAGAAAAAACGAAAGAGGGTTATTTTGTTTTTGTTGATACTGCTCAAAAAAAACCCGTTGACTCCATTACATATGAATGGGTATCTCCATATTCAGGAGGTTTTTATAAGGTTGAGAAAAACGGATATGTAGGATATGTAAACGCGAAGGGAAGATTACAAATACCTTTTAAATATCTAATCGGCGGCGACTTTCACGAAGGCAGAGCCAAGATATCTACCAATGTTTTATACGGTTTTATCGACAGTTCGGGAAAACAAATCATGCCGGAAGAATACGATGCCGTGGGCGATTTTCATGAAGGCATGGCAGCCGTGCGTAAGGGAAATAAATGGGGATATGTGAATTCCTATGGTGCTTTGGTTATTGACATGGTTTATGAGGATGCTGGTGATTTCAAGGAAGGCCTTGCCAATGTTAAAAACCGGGGCAAATGGGGTTTTATTGATCGTTTTGGAACCATGTTTCCAAGCCAAGGAAAAACTTATCGATTTGAATCTTCAGAAAACACGCTTTTGGTTAACATCAGTAGAGGGGGAAAGTGGGGATATGCCAATCGAGACGGCAAAATTGTTATTCCTTTGCAATATAACGAGGCTAGACCCTTCTCCGAAGATTTAGCACAGGTATTGATTGAAGATAAATTCGGGTTTATCAATAAAAACGGGGTTCTTCAAATTCCTGCCATTTATGAATTTGTTGACGATTTCCATGAAGGGCTTGCAGCCGTTAAGTTTAAGGAAAATTGGGGGTTCATAGACAAGGAGGGGAAATGGGTAGTAGATCCCATCTACGAATTAGCCATTCGTTTTGTAAAAGGTATAAGCTGGGTTCAATTAGATGGTGAATGGCTCGCCATTAATCGCAAAGGTGAAGCATTGTTCGAAGAAAGATTTCTTGAATATACTGTATTTACTGAAGGTTTAGCAGCCGTAAAAACGCTGAAAGGTTGGGGTTATATCAATACTGAGGGTGAATTTGTTATACAACCTAAATTTAACAGTGCTTCAGAATTTAAAAATGGCATCGCCAAGGTAGAAATTGGGGGTAGGTTTGACTTTATTGACAAATCCGGTAATAATATCCTTCCTACAGAATTCACCTATGATTTTAGTAGCGAGTTTAGTGAAGGAATGGCCCGATTTAAAAAAGACGGATTGTGGGGATTTATCGATTTCAGAACTGAAGTAGTTATTGAACCCAATTTTAGCGAGGTTGGAGATTTTCATGACGGACTAGCAAAATTTGAGAGAGGTGGCGTTTACGGCTTTATCGACGTTCAAGGTAATGAATCTGTTGCTCCAGAATATGAAGCCGCTGGCAATTTCTCTAGCGGATTGATTCCTGTTCGCAAAGAGGGGAAATGGGGTTATATAAATGCAACAGGAAAAGAGCTCATTCCTTTTGATTTCGACGATGCCAAGGAGTTTAATTTAGGATTAGCCTTGGTGCGAGAATTGGATAGTTTTTATTACATTAATGAAAACGGTCAGAATGCCTTACCGTTCAAGTACAATTACAGCAGTAGCTTTAATAATTTTGGATACGCGATAACACGTGAAAATGGCTTTTTTGGGATTATTGATACCAGCGGCCGTTTTGTTGTAAATCCGAAATATAAAGCCATTAGAACCGTTTACGAATCCCATTTTATTGGCATGGATAGTACCGAAAAATGGGGCCTTTATACCATTTTTGGGGAAACTACCATAGCCCCTATATATGAAGACCTTGGAACCCTTTCGGAAGAAATTCTATCCGTAAAGAAAAATGGCAAATGGGGATTTATCGATATTTATAAAAACACTATAACCCCAGAAATTTTTGAACAAGTAGGTGAATTCAGGGAGGGCGTGGCTCCAGTTAAAGCAAATGGCTTATGGGGAATTATCGACCGTAACAGCAAGTTTGTGGTTAGTCCAAGATACCAAGATGCTGGTAATCTTTCTCAGGGCCAATTTAATGTAAAACAAAAGGGTAAATGGGGCTATGTAGATAAATTTGGTAATTATATGTTCGTTCCCAAATATTTCCAAGCTGGTGACTTCAACGATGGGCTTGCCCCCGTTCAAATCAAAGATAAATGGGGGTATATTGGTCGATTTGGTGAAATTGCGGTTACACCAGTATTCGATTTTGCTGGAAATTTCTCAAACGGAACCGCAACCGTTGAAGTAGCTGGAAAATTCGGGGTAATCAATACCATGGCTGAGTTTTTAATACCTATCATGTATGAAGATGCCAGTCCTTTTCAAGGAAATTTAAGTAATGTAAGGCAGAATGGAAAATACGGTTATATCAATGCTGCTGGTGAAGTAGTTATTGGCTTTATTCAAGATGAGGCTGCTAAATTCAACAATGGACTTGCGCGAGTAATTCGAAACGGGAAAAAAGGTATTATCGACGAGCGGGGAATGATTGTAATTCCTGTAATTTATGAGGAATGTGGCGAATTTTCTGATGAGTTAGAACCTGTAGACATGCTTGGGGGAATTGGACTTGCCGATAAAAATGGCAACTTATCGACCTTAATTGAAACAAAATATGATTTTGCGACTTCCTTCTCTACAGGGTTAGCTGCAGTTGTTGTTGATGGTAAATATGCTTTGGTAGATCGGATTCAGAATTACTATTTCTTGCCTGAATTTGAATATTTAGAGTCTCCGGTTAACGGTGAAATTAAAACAAAAGAAAGAGGCAAATACGGCATTATTGATGAAAATGGCGAATGGCTGGTTTTGCCCATATACGATGATATAGGATATAGTTACAACGGTCTTAGAAAAGCGAAAAAAGATAATTTATGGGGGTATCTCAACGATAAAAGTCAGTGGGCAATTCCTCCAAATTTTGAGTATGCTTATGACTTCAATGAGGGAATAGCATGGGTAAAACAATCTGGTTTGTGGGGGGCAACGGCAGGAAATGGAGATATGGTTATTCCCTTTTCGTACGAAGCCGTGGATCCATTTTCAGAGGGGCTTGCAGCCGTTCAAAAAGAAGGTATGTGGGGATTTATTGATCCTTTAAATACCTTTGTAATACAACCCGTTTATGAATCTGTAGGGTCATTTAAAGGTGGTTATGCTCGAGTACAACAAAATGGATCTTATGGCTTTATTGATAAAACCGGTACCGTTATTATTGACCTTATTTATGAAGGGGCTCTGAATTATCATGACCGTTTATTTCCGGTGAAAAAAGACAAAAAATGGGGATTCATGACTTCTAAAAAAGAGTGGAAAATTAAACCCATTTATACCGAAGTAAGAGCCTTCTCAGAAGATTTTGCCGCTGTTCGATTGCGTGAAAATTGGGGTTTCATTGATACGAATGGCAATGATAAGATCGCTTCTATTTACGATGAAGTTGGTTCTTATAAGGAAGGTTATGTCGAAATAAAATTAGGCGATAAGTGGGGATATATCAATGCAGATGGTAAAGCACAAGTATACCAACAAACGCGATTTGATTTTACCAAGCCTTTTCATGATGGATTGGCTGCCATCCAAATGGGTGACCAATGGGGATACATTAATCCAAGTTTCGAAGTTGTTGTTGAACCTCAGTTTAATGCAGCTGAAAACTTTAGCAATGAATTTGCCAAAGTAGAATCTAAGAATTCCATCAAGTACATTGACGAAACAGGCATGCCGCGTATTGAACTGGACGAGTTTGATGTGGGAAATTTCCATAATGAACGTGCCAAAGTCTTTAAAAACGGACTTTACGGATATATGGATAAAGAAGGTTTAATGGTTATTCAACCGCAATTCAATCAGGCCCATGATTTTTCTGAGGGTGTTGCCCGTGTACAGAAAAATGGCAAATTTGGGTTCATTGATAAAAAAGGAAAAAGCCTGACCCCATTTATATTTGATTTTGCTGGTGATTTTATTTCTGGAATGGCCCTCGTTGAACAAAGAGGAGATCGTTTCTATATTGATAAAAAAGGCAAAATATGGAAAAATACCAATTGAGGTAGTTAAAACAATACGTTATCAATTAATCGAATTCCTTCTAAGTAACCCGCGAATAACCAAGCTTGGGTATATTGCTTACGCACAGATTGAAGACTTACCGATTTGAGTTCCAGATATTCGATATCAATTCCTTCAGAGTTCAGTATTTGTAAGGCCTGTGCTTTCCCTATGGAATTTTGAGACAATTGGTTCAGCACATTATATATCACTGCAGCTCTTGCGCGACCTTGAGCACTTAATCGCACGTTTCGGCTGCTCATTGCAAGTCCAGTAGATTCACGCACCGTTGGAATGGTATAAATGTGCAATTGGGGATATTTGTGTTTTGCAAATTCTTGAATTACCAAACACTGTTGGAGGTCCTTTTGGCCAAAATACGCACCATGTGGATTAATCCAATGAAACAGCCGATCTACTACATTAACGACTCCTTCAAAATGACCTGGTCTAAATGCACCTTCAAGGCCTATTGCGGCACTTCCCGGCATTGCCGTTATGTAGGTATCATTTTCAGGATAAACATCCCCCGTAGAGGGAATAAACACGGCATTAACGCCTGCCATTTGCAATTTATGTAAATCCGAACTGATCGTTTTGGGATAATTGCGTAAATCTTCTGAATTATTGAATTGTTTGGGATTCACAAAAATACTCACAATCACGAAATCGTTCGATTGTTTGGCTTCTGCAATTAATTGCAAGTGACCTTCATGTAAAGCCCCCATCGTGGGTACGAACCCTATAGATTCACTCAGGGATTCTCTATAAATCTGCCATTTTTTACGGGTAAAAAAGATCTTCATGTGCGTAAAGCCTTGCAAATAAAGGTAGAACCGCAGGATTTGTTTTGAAAAGTCAGATTTTTTTTGTTAATTTTGTAAACTGTCCTTTTAAGGAACACAACCAAGCTTATGGAAGTAACAAAAAAAAGAGTATTGTTTGTAAGTTCTGAAATGTCTCCCTTTCTTGAGACTTCGCCACTCGCAACGATTACCCGCATGCTGCCCCAAGCATTGCAAGAACAAGACAACGAAATTCGCATATTGGTACCCCGTTTTGGCGTTATTAATGAACGCAGAAACCGCCTACATGAAGTAGTTCGCTTGTCAGGAATTAACATTTCAATCGACGATAACGACAATCCTCTAGTTATTAAGGTTGCTTCTGTACCCAACACCAAAATGCAGGTGTATTTTTTAGACAATGAAGACTTCTTTCATCGCAAAGCCGTCTTTAACGACGACGATGGGAAGTTTTTTGAAGATAACGATGAACGGACCATCTTCTTTTGCAAAGGCGTAATGGAAACTGTGAAGAAACTCGGATGGGCTCCCGATATTATTCACTGTCAAGGATGGATGACCAGTCTTATTCCCTTATATTTAAAAACTATCTACAAAAACGAGCCTGTTTTTTCTAATGCCAAAATTGTTTACAGTGTTTACCATGAAGCCTGCAATGATTCTTTAGGAGCGGATTTTATGCGTAAAGCGAGCATGAATAGTATTGATAATTCGTGTTTGGAATGCTTTGGAAACGGTTCTGTGAACCAAGTTAATATTGGTGCAGTAAAACATTCTGATGCCATTGTTACCGGCTGTGATGAAGCGCATAAATCTGTAGAAGAATATTTAGAGGGCAAGCTCGTAATGCGTCATACCGACGATAATATTCAGGAAGACTATGTTTCGTTCTACGAAAAATTAATGTCTTAATCTTACGCATTTTCTTGAAAGCGACAGCTAAAGCGCCTTTAATAAAATTATCCTTGTGGTTTTTACTGCTTGGTGGTTTTGCTTCTTGTCAGAAACGCGAAGGCAATATTATTTTACCTGGACAAAATACAGGAAATCAACTTTCCATTACCATTAATGATACCTTTCCATTACGTTTTCAAACAGTAGATGAAGATTCTTTACCTGGAAACGGTTTAAGTTATTGCTTGGTTGGGGCTGTTAACGATCCTGTTTTAGGACCTAGCAGGGCTTCTATGTATGCAGATTTAAGCCTGATCGAACCCAATTCCAATTTTCCCAATACGCTAATGGCAGATTCGGCCGTATTGTTCATTCCTACCGTTGATGGTCTCAATCATTACGGCAATAGAAATTATCCAATGGAATTAGGTATTTATCCTTTGAGCGAGAAAATCGAATCCACTAAAACCTATTACCAAAACGATAGCGTTGCCATTGATCGCAGTATTCAAACAACTTATATAGGCCCGATGAATAATGCCTACTCCGACAGCCTTTCATACCGCAAAACAAAACTAAAACCCTATAACGGACTGAGAGTTCGACTATCGGCAGAAATGACTCAGAAATTGATGTCTATGCCCAAAGAAGCTTACGAAACCAATGATGGGTTAGACAAACATTTTCAAGGTATTGCCATCATCCCTCAGAAAACGGATAGAATCCAATCGGGTGATGGTTGTTTTACGGTCTTCGACGTGAATAATATTCTATCATTAGACTATCGGGCAAAAATATTATTGTATTACGGAGACTCTAATACCTTTGTTTTTGGATTTACGGGAAAATCTCAAACCATAAATCGGGGTGAAACAGGTTCCTACCCAAGCGCTATTAACGATCAATTGAACCATCCAGATTCTACATTCAATAAAACGTATTGTCAGGCCTTAAGTGGAGTCAAAACCCGCATACAAATGCCTAAATTATTCGACCTTATTGCCAATAAAAATGTAGCCATTAATAATGCATATATTGAATTCTCTGTTACGGATTACAACGAGTATTTCTTTACTGCTCCGCGTATGAGTTTATTTCAACCGGCAAATGCGAATTCAAAGCGAAATTTTCTCATCGAGGATGCGGCTTCTTTATCGAATTATGGGGGGGTATATAACTCCAGTACTGGCACGTATCGATTTATCATAACCCGACATGTACAAAACATGCTTAACAGCAAGTATTTTAACGATATAGATAAAAATTGGGGCCTATATTTAGCAGTGCCGAGTGACCAGCCTGTAATCGGTGCGCGTAGTGTGATCGACCACAGCAAAACCAAATTACATATAACCTATACCAAACTTAATTAAGCCACAATCGTTACATTAATTAGATGAGCACGCGCAAACCTTATCAATTAGTCAGTCGGGAATGGAAATCTTCTGATACTACCTTCCGTGTTAACGGTGTAGAAATTGGCAAAGAGCTCATGATGATCGCAGGTCCTTGCGCGGTCGAAAATGAAGAACAGATTTTTACAATTAGCGAATTTCTCGCGAAACACAATATTAAATTCATGCGCGGGGGTGCATACAAACCCCGAACCAGTCCATATTCATTTCAAGGATTAAAAACGGAAGGTCTTGTGTTGATGCGTAAAGCCGCAGATGCACATGGATTAGCCGTTGTGTCGGAAATCATGAGCGTGGACAAAGTAGATGAGTTTAATGAATACGTTGATATATTTCAGGTAGGGACTCGGAATATGCAAAATTATCCGCTCTTACGTGCCTTAAGCAAAAACAATAAACCCGTGTTATTAAAGCGTGGTATGAGTAGTACCATCGAAGAGTGGTTACTAGCTGCTGAGTATATCGTTTCCGGTGGAAATGAGAAGGTTATTCTTTGTGAACGAGGCATACGTACTTTTGAAACGGCAACTAGAAATACGCTTGATTTATCTGCAATTCCATTAGTAAAACAACTTAGTCACTTGCCCATTATTGTAGATCCAAGCCAAGGAACAGGCGTTCGCGAGTTGGTGGCACCTATGAGTGCAGCCGCCATTGCTAGTGGAGCCGATGGACTGATCATTGAAGTACATAATCAACCGGCCGAAGCCCTCAGCGATGGCGATCAAAGTTTATATCTGGATCAATTGGAGTTGTTAATTGGTAAATTATCTAAAATCGCAGCTATTAATGAAAAAAGTTTCGATTTTCAGACTCCAAACGTGAATATCCCATCTTAATTTTTGTTTTCAGCCCGAGTGCTATTATCTTCGGGGGCTGAGCATGAGTAACGAAAAACAATCATGGGGAACCCGCATTGGCCTTATATTAGCAATGGCCGGGAACGCCGTAGGTCTGGGAAATTTTCTTCGATTCCCTGTACAAGCAGTAAATAATGGAGGTGGAACCTTCATCATACCCTATTTAGTCTGTTTTTTCTTAATGGGTATCCCATTATTATGGATCGAATGGTCAACCGGTCGTTTCGGTGGCCGTAACGGCAATCATTGCACTCCTTTTATCCTCGATAACATGGGCAAAAAACGCCTTTGGAAATATATTGGTGTTTTTGGTATTTTTACCAATATTGCCGTTGCTGCTTATTATACCTACATCGAGAGTTGGACTTTAAGCTACGTTTTACATTCTTTAAAACAAAGTTTTAGCGGTTTAAATCAGTTTGAGGTGGCTAACCTCTTTGGTTCTTATGTGGATTTATCTACCAGTACTCTAGGAATTCCCTTTGAACCCCTGGTAATGTATATTTTCTGCTTGGCCATTAACGTATACATTCTTTCTAAAGGATTAGAAGGAGGGGTTGAAAAAGTGGCTAAAATAGGAATGCCATTATTGATTGCATTTGGAATTTTTCTTGCAGTACGTGGTTTGACTTTAGGTGCCCAAGGGGCGCCAGAAGGATGCCAAGATTGTGATGCCTACTTAGGCTTGGATTTCTTGTGGAAACCCGATTTTTCTAGTCTTTGGGATGCCAAGGTGTGGTTGGCAGCTGCAGGTCAAATATTCTTTACGCTATCTGTTGGTATGGGAACCATACATTGTTACGCTGCTTATGTGAAACCCAAACAAGACGTGGCACTGAATGCTATGGCGGCAGGTTGGATGAATGGCTTTGTAGAAATTGTACTCGGTGCTTCTATTGTAATTCCTATTGCTGTAGGTTATTTGGGGTTAGATTGGGTAAAAGAAAACGCTTCATTCTCCATGGCATTCCAAACCATGCCCTATTTATTTGGTAAATGGGGAGCTTCCCTTGCTACTGCAGCAGGATTTATGTGGTTTGGGCTTTTGTTTTTTGCAGGAATTACCTCCTCCCTGGCTATGGGAACACCCTGGATGGGCTTTATGCAAGATGAGTTTGGTTACAGCATCAAAAAATCAGCCATTACCTTTGGCATTGTTACCCTAATCATGGGATTACCTACGGTTTTGTTTTTTAAAGAAGGCGTTTTTGATCAATACGATTATTGGGCTGGCACTGTTGTCCTCGTTGTGTTTGCTCTTGCTGAAAGTATTTTATTTGGATGGATTTTTGGCATTGATAAAGGTTGGGAAGAAATTAATGCCGGTGCTGATATTACTTTGCCTAAGATTTACAAACCCATTTTAAAGTATATTACACCAACAATGCTACTCATTATTTTTGTGGGAAGTTTAGTCTTACCTCAAAATAACGATTGGAAGAAGGCCTTTAACGAAGAATGGATTTTTGATGAAACCAACAGCATTATTGGACAAATTAATAATAGCGATATTAAACAGAACCGCGATTGGTTTTCTACAGTCTACGAATCACCCACAGATGGTATTATAAAAGAGGTAATAGCTGGCGAAGAGGGCATTTTACCTTTAATTGTTATAGGGAAATCCCCAGAAAGACCTCTAATTTCAACAGATGAGTTAAAACCTATTCCAACGATCAAACAAATAGAACTTAACAATACCGATGACATTATCCGTGTAAAACCCGGCCAAACCATTCAAGCGGGTATGCCTATAGCATCTGGTTGGCATGTAAATCCGATATTTTATCGAGGATTTGCGCGTCTTATGTTAATCGGACTATTTCTATACTTAGCACTTTTAGTGCGGATCGCCAATAAAAAGAGAAAATCAAACCTATGAGCAATAGTGCATTAACAACCATGATTCTTACCCAGTTGTTCGTAACAGCTGTTACAGGATATTTCTTCTATAAAGTATTAAAAACCCCCAATCAAAAAGAGGATTAACTCACAAAATCGATCAGAAAATCGTGCAAAAGAGAAGAGGCTGTCCGAAAGATATCAGACAGCCTCCTCTTGCATTAATGGGGTTTTACTATTTTAAAATACCCAATTCCTTACCCACTTTGGTAAATGCAGCTATTGCCTTATCGATATGTTGTGTGGTATGTGCAGCAGACAATTGAACACGAATTCGCGCTTGATCTTTGGGCACTACAGGATAGAAGAATCCAATTACATAAATGCCTTCCTCTAAGAGTTTATCTGCCATAATTTGACTCAATTTAGCATCGTAAAGCATAATAGGAACAATGGCACTAGCACCATCTTTAAAATCAAAGCCAGCTGCTTTCATTCCTGCTTTAAATTGATTTACGTTGGCTTCTAGCCTATCGCGCAACTCAGTAGTTTCCGTTAGCATATTTAACACCTCTATGCTCGCTCCAACAATACTCGGTGCTAGGGAATTTGAGAATAAATACGGGCGGCTGCGTTGTCTAAGTATTTCGATTATTTCTTTTTTACCTGTGGTATAACCTCCCATGGCACCACCAAGTGCCTTTCCTAAAGTACCTGTAATAATATCCACTTCACCATGAACCCCGCAGTATTCAGGAACCCCTTTCCCACTTGCGCCAATAAAACCTGCGGCATGACATTCATCGGTCATTACCAAGGCATCATATTGTTTACCTAAGGCAACAATTTTATCTAATTGCGCCACATAGCCATCCATAGAAAAAACACCGTCTGTAACAATGATTTTAAATCTCGCACCATCCGCATTGGCTTGCTTAAGCTGTGCTTCTAAATCATCCATATTGTTATTTTCATAACGATAGCGTTTTGCTTTACACAACCGAACACCATCAATAATAGAAGCATGATTTAGGCTATCAGAAATGATGGCATCTTCAGCTCCGAATAAAGGCTCAAATACACCGCCATTGGCGTCAAAAGCGGCTGCATATAAAATGGTATCTTCCGTACCATAAAATTCAGCAATCTTTCTCTCTAATTCTTTATGAATATCTTGGGTTCCGCAAATAAAGCGTACACTGCTCATACCATAACCGTGAGAATCAATCGCTTCTTTTGCAGCATTTACTACGCGGGGGTGGCTACTTAATCCCAAATAATTATTAGCACAAAAATTAAGTACTTTTTGTCCACTATCTAGGGTAATTTCGGCATCTTGTTCGGAGATGATAATGCGCTCGCGCTTTAATAAGCCGGCTTCTTGAATTTGTTTAAGTTCGTTTTCTAAGTGTTCTTTGATGGCTCCGTACATAATCGCTAATTCTTGAGGTTTTTTACAAAATTACAAGAAAAGCCGAGTAGCCGCAATTAAATAAACGGCAATATTTCTTCGAGCCAGTTTCGGTGATTTCCCAATCTAGGCACCTTGTTTTGCCCACCTAATTTACCCTTTGATTGCAACCATCTTTTGAAAGTATCTCTCGTCGCAATATGCACATGGGGTGGTTTCATAAGCAAGTTTCCTGCCCTTTTTCCCATGTAATCGCTATTTACTACTTTGAGTTCCGTATCAAAGATCTCAATAAATTTTTCGAGGGATTCTGGATTTTCCTCAAATTCAAAGATCCATTCGTGTCCTTCCTTTCCCTTATCAAAACAAGGTGCCCCTGTGTAATCTACTACATTCAATCCGAGCTTTTTACATGTTTGTGTTACGGCCATTTCCGCATTATCCATGATAAGCTCTTCGCCAAATGCATTGATAAATAGTTTAGTTCGACCCGTAATTTTAAATAAATACGGATCTGTTTGAGTAAATTCTACGGTATCGCCGATAACATATCTCCACAACCCAGAATTATTAGTTACCACGATGGCATAGGTAATGCCTATTTGAACTTCCCATAATGGGATACAAGCATCCGGGCCTTCTTTAACTGGATAAAATTCATAAAAAATACCATGATGCGTCATTAATAATAAATCCCGTTGGTCTTTATACGCCTGAACCCCAAAAAAGCCTTCACTGGCATTATAGGTTTCAATGTATTTCATTTGATCTCCAGGGATGAGCTGCTTGTAGGTTTCTCTGTAGGGTTCAAAGCTCATACCGCCATGGATGAGTAGCTGCAAATTAGGCCAAACTTCATGAATATGATTTTTACCCGAAATTTCTAAAACCCTATTAAGCAAAACCAAAGCCCAAGTAGGCGCTCCTGAGATACTGGTTATATTCTCATTTAGGGTAGCTAAAGCCATTTTTTCGACCTTTTCCTCCCAATTATCCATGATGGCAATTGGCAATTCAGGTGCACTTTTATAATTTGCCCAAGTGGGCATATGCACCATAAGTATTGCACTTAAATCACCCACGTACGCATTCCCCTTCATCTCATTCATTTTATGAGTTCCCCCAATAAGAATGCCTTTACCATCAAATATATCTGCTTTAGGATAAAAGGCGTGAAACTGCGTTAAGGGCTCTTTACTTCCTTTAAAATGGGTATGTTCAAGTGCCTCATAGGTTATGGGAATGTATTTAGACTCGTTACTTGTGGTACCTGAGCTTTTGGCGAACCATGTAATATCAGCGGGCCAAAGTAATTGCTGCTCCCCGTCCATATTTCTGAGGATGTAGGGTTTCAATTCTTCATATCCTACTACTGGAAGGGCCTTTTTAAATTCATTGTATCTTAAAACTCCCTTTATATGATGATCCGCCCCATATTCAATTCGACTTAATTTATCGGTAAAATAAACCAATAAATCTTCTTGGTTTTTCCTGGCTTTTGCCGCGAATTCCCAAAGTTCTTGATGTCTTTGTTTGAAGTACCAACTTATAGCGCTAGATATCATAAAGAATTATACTGCAAGGTGCCGAAATACCGTGAAAGTATCAAGCGTTTAATTCGCTTTTTTCTACCACGCCGTCTCTAAGGCGAATTATTCGTTTTGCATGTTGGGCGATATCCTCTTCATGTGTAACCAAAACAATGGTATTTCCCCCTTGGTGTATTTCATCAAAAAGTGCCATAATTTCATGGCTCGTTTTCGTATCGAGATTACCTGTAGGTTCATCTGCAAGTAGTATACTTGGATTATTAACAAGCGCACGTGCAATCGCTACACGCTGACGTTGGCCTCCGGAAAGTTCATTGGGTTTATGGTTCATTCGATCTGAAAGTCCCACTTTCTCCAAAACGCTTTTTGCCCGTTCCTCTCTTAGTTTTTTGGGCACTCCAGAATAAACCAAGGGAAGTGCCACATTATCAATAGCATTCATTCGATTTAAAAGATTAAAGGTTTGAAATACAAACCCAATCTCTGCATTACGAACCTCGCTCAAAGCGGAATCCGACATTTTACTCACTTCCTTTTGGTTTAGCCAATAATCACCACTTGTGGGCGTATCTAAACAGCCTATAATGTTCATAAGGGTGCTTTTTCCGGAACCGGAAGGACCCATTAAAGCGGCATATTCTCCCTTTTCAATTTTCAAATTGATTCCTTGCAATGCAAATACAACTTGCGCCCCAAGTTGATAGCGTTTGGTAACTTCAGTAATATCTATGAGCGATTTAGTCATGTTGTTCTATGACTTTGGGCACTCTAAAAAAATCGCTGTCACGTTTGGGTGCATTTTTAAGGGCTTCTTCTTTGGAAATTTCTTGAATCACCTCATCTTTGCGTAAAACGGTATGGCTTTCACTCATGTAAATTAAGGGCTCCACTCCTTGAGTATCTACTTGCTTGAGTTTTTCACACATCATCAGAATATTTTCTAAATCTTTCCGGATAGCGTCTTTTTCGCTTCCCTCGAACGAGAGTCGAGACAAATGTGCAATTGCTTCTATTTTTTCATTAGTGATAATCATACTATTTTGGCGTTTATTAAATCCTGATTGATCATCGAATATACTTTTTCTGCAAGCATTTTGGCATCGTCTATCGACAAGTCGGCAGTTTGAATCGGTGCATGAACCTGCATTCTCATTTTACCAGGCGACATAAAGTACGTAAATACATTAAATCGATTCATGGTATCAAAAATGGTAACGGGTACTACAGGTATTCCTTTTTCTATGGCCAATTTAAATGCCCCTAATTTTAGCGGGTATTTCATGATGGGGGCGTTGTCGGGAATTCTGCCCTCTGGAAAAATCAACAAACTCGCTCCCTTATCTAATTTATGTCCTGCTTGAGTAAATGCTTCATGAGAATTTCGCAAACTTTCTCGTTTTACAGGTACATCTATGGTTTTGAACCAAATATTAAAAAGTGGTATCTTACTCAACTCCATTTTTGCCATAAAAAAGTTAAAAGTGGGTAAAAAACCACCCATCAAAACAATGTCTAAATACGACATGTGATTGGCACAAAATACATATTGCTTGCGTGCGTCTATACGTTCTTGATACCTCACATCTGGAAACATGAAGGTTAATAAACTTGCAGCATGCGCCCAAAACTTTCTGATTTTATCGGCGTAGTAATAGGTGCTTTCACGGGAAAGTAAGACCCATAAAAGCGGATACAACAAGATAAATATCCCGATAAAAATAAATCCATAAAACCCCATATAGAGGTATCCAAATATTCTTTTAATCATTTATTTCTTTTTTGCAACATACACCAATAAAGTTATAATCATCGAAAGGGAAAGGTACATTTGAATTTCAAAACTCGCGTAGGTTCCTACTTTTAGTTTTTCTTCTAGGTTAGAAATGGCCAAATCTCTCTTTTCCTTCTTTATTTCAGGAGTTTTGAGAGATGTATCCTGAGCCATATAGGTATCTATGGCTAAAATTTGCCTACTTTTAAAATGTTCGAAACGTGTCGTTTCATTGCTCTGAATGTGTTTATAGGCCGCTACATTGCAGAGAGCGGCAATTAAGGCCATACTTAAGGATGCAAACAACGTTGACCCTAATGTCATCGGCTTTTCAGATGCGGGTGTTACAAAAAAACTTTTTACCAAAAAAAACACACCCAAGGCCAAAATAAAGATATTCGCCAGAGTGGGAACCGCCGATACTGCATTACGTTCCAAATAAAGTTGATTAAAAAAATTAATCAAGACCATGCTGGCACTTAAGGAGCCGAAAGCAACGCCATAAAGCAAGACGCGTTTTATCATAGAAACAAAGGTACGTAGGTTTTAATTTTAATAGGAGAATTAAAAAACAAAAGGCCGGTAAAAAACCGACCTTTTGTTTTGCAAGTCCCTTTTAGGATTCATCACTTTCTTCGGGGCGCGTATACTCATCAAAATTATATTCGGGGAGTAAATTTGATTTCACATGGCCAATAGTTTCATTTAAAGCATCGGCAAACTTATTAAAGTCTTCCTTGTATAAATGCAATTTGGTTTTTGTGAAGGAGCCATCGTCGAAGCGACTACGTTTGCTCTCGGTGATTGTGATATAAAAGTCGTTGTTTCGCGTCGCTTTGACATCGAAGAAATACGTACGTTTACCCGCTCTCACTCTACGAGAGAAAATGTCTTCCTGGTGATCTTGATCTTTGTAGTTGTCTTCATGCATAGGCATACCTTTCTGATTGTTATAAAGCAAATATGCAAAATTTTTTGAGTACTACCTCGTTTTAGAAACTTTTTTATCTCTCAATTTAATCACTTTTTTTACTCTTTCTATTTTATTGTACAAATTACAACAATCTTACAATTAGTCACTTCAACATGCAATTAGGCAAGTGTTTGATTTTCAGCAAGCCAAGTGTAGTATTCGTTTGTTCCAACAAGTTTATCGTGGGGGCCTCTTGAGCTTAAATTTCCCTCTTCGAAAACCCAAATTTCGTCGGCTTTCATAATGGGTGCAATACGGTGACTACTCATTATTAAGGTTTTCCCTTTTAATGCCACTTTTAACCGTTCAATAATTTGCGCTTCCGTTTCTGCGTCAACGGCACTCAAACAGTCGTCGAAAATGTAAATATCTGCATCACGCAACAAGGCCCTTGCCAGAGACATTCGTTGTTTTTGACCACCAGAAAGAGAAACTCCGCGTTCCCCAATTATCGTATCTAAACCTTTTGGGAATAAGGCCAAATCATTTTCTAAGGAAGCAAAATGAATGGCTTTATTAAGTTCTTCATCTCCGATCTCCGTTTCACTGCCAAATAGAATATTCTCCTTTAAAGAATCGCTAAAAAGAAAAGTGTCTTGTTGTACATAGGCAATTTTAGATCGAAAAGCGGAAAGCGCATACACCGACATATTATTATTGTCTACCCAATAGTTCCCGTTTTGCAATTCTAATTGGCGTGTAAGTAGCTGTAGAATGGTGGTTTTCCCACTACCCGTTTTTCCAACGATCCCAATAAAGCTCCCGCATTTAATTTCAACATCAATTCCCTTCAAAGCAGGATAGTCTTTATCCAAATATTGATAAGATTCTAAATTCAATTTTAGCAATTGGAAATTAGGAAACGGCGTTAACCCTTTATCCGCTTGTTCTTCCTGTTGAAGAAATTCATTGATACGTTTTTGACTTGCGCTGGCCTTTTGTACCAAAGCGGTGGTCCAGCCCAAACTAGCCACGGGCCAAATTAACATGTTCAAGTAAATAATAAATTCTGCGACATTTCCAGGAGTAAATCGCCCTTCTTTTACCTCCCATCCACCAATATACAAAACCAGGATGGTGCTCAAACCCATCAATAGGGTCATTAACGGAAAGAATATTGCGTTAATTTTAGCAAGTTCAAGATTCTTGGATTGAAATACGCGACCTGCCTCATAAAAATCTTTATTGAAATTCGCTTCTGCCCCAAAGGATTTAATGATTCGAATGCCTGCAAAAGTTTCTTGCGCTTTACTGGTAATATCAGACAGTTGTTCTTGAATTTTCTTATTACCTATATTAATGCGTTTACTTACCACATAAATGGAATAGGACAAAAAAGGTAGCGGGATGAGCACCCATAGCGTGAGATTCGCATTAATCATGAGCATTTGCGCAACGATCATCACAAAAGAAAAAAGCACATTGGCAAAATACATAATAGAGGGCCCGATATACATACGAACATTGGATACATCCTCAGAAATGCGAGACATCAAATCACCTGTGTAATGATTTCGGTAAAACTGTTCGCTTAAACTCTCATACTTTTGAAAAATCTCGTTTTTTTGGTCGTATTCAATATTGCGAGACGTTACAATCAGTGTTTGGCGCATCAAAAACAAAAACAATCCTTTCAGAAGTGCGACCACTAAAATGGCAATTCCAAATCCCAAAACCGTTTTCAATGCGGC
>CBFHGY010000024.1:18877-25115 GCA_965655465.1 Bacteroidia bacterium
CGGAATACAATAGGGCATTGTCGGTTACGGCAATATGTTGGGAAATCCACAAGGCATCATCAATTCCCAAGCGAACAAAAACGGGTATATATATAGCGAATAGATTGCTCAAAATAACGCAAGCAATTCCTATTAGGATAAGCCATTTGTATCGGAGGAGATATTTGTTGAGTGAGGCGAGTTCTGACACGTTATTAAGATACCACAAAGGTAGAATGAAATAATTTTGAAAGGCAGAAAACTTTTTTAAAACTAGCTTGTTTATTCTGCGGGGTAGATTTAAGTTTTCATAGCTGGCAGGGTCCTGGGTTAACGCCCGGGATTTTGCTTTTTTAGGCCTATTTGCATAAGTTTTTTAAATATTTGAAAATGGGTTTCCACATGTTATCCATATTTTGTATATTTGCAGTCCAATAGAGTAGCACATGCATTTAACCGCAGAACAAAAGAAAGAAATTTTTGCCAAATTTGGTGGCGACGAGCGCAATACTGGCAGCACCGAGGCACAAATTGCCATGTTTACTGAGCGTATTAATTACATCAGCCAACACCTTAAGCAAGCGCGCAAAGACAAAAGCGCAGAATTGTCATTGATTAAACTAGTAGGAAAGCGCAGAAGCTTGTTGAACTACTTAGCGAAGCAAGACATTTTCAAATATCGTGAATTAATTAAGGCTTTAGGCTTACGTAAGTAATCCCTAAAACCTCTTATGAATAGAAAAGCCCCGTTCGCAAACGCGAAGCGGGGCTTTTTGTTTAAAAAATTTAACCTATGAATATCACTAAAACCCAATTTGATACCGGTAATGGCCGTATCATCAACCTCGAAACCGGGCGTATGGCCCGTCAAGCACACGGAAGTGTTGTAGTAAGCGTGGGCAAAACCATGTTACTCGCAACAGTGGTGAGCAGCTATGATGCCAAAGAAGGTGTTGACTTTCTTCCTTTGAGTGTAGATTACCAAGAAAAATTTGCTGCTGTAGGCCGCATACCTGGAAGCTTTTTACGTCGCGAAGCGCGTTTATCCGATTACGAAATCCTTATTTGTCGTTTAGTAGACCGTTGCTTACGTCCATTATTTCCCGAGGACTATCATGCCGATACCCAAGTAATGATTACATTACTTTCTTCAGATGAAAACGAAATCCCTGATACCTATGTTGGATTAGCTGCTTCAATGGCCTTAATGTTGAGCGACATTCCCTTTAACGGGCCTATTTCTGAAGTACGTGTAGGTCGCATTGATGGTAAATTCATCATTAACCCAAGCCGCGAAGAATTGGCAAAATCGGATATTGACCTTTTATTAGGCGGTACTGCCAAAGATTTAAACATGGTGGAAGGTGAAATGAATGAATTATCTGAAGACGAGTTCCTAGAAGCTTTGAAATTTGGACATGCTGCCATTCAAAAACAGTGTGCCGAACAATGGAACATGTTAGAGCAAATGGGCGGTAAGAAACCTGTTCGTGAATATAACCATGAAGATAACGATGAAGAATTACGCACGCGTGTAATTGCGGAAACTTCAGCAGCTATCCGCGAAGTTGCCGAAAGTGGAAAGTCTAAAAAGGAACGTTCAGAAGCATTCCGTGCCGTTTTAGATGCCTATTTAACCCAATTTGAAGGACATGAAGACCAAGCCCGTATGGTTCGCTTAACGAAGAAATATTTCCATGAAGCCGAATACAACCAAATGCGTGCCATGATTTTAGAATCTGGCAAACGTTTAGACGGACGTAAAACCAATGAAGTGCGTCAAATCTTTACCGAAATTGATGTATTGCCAGCGGCCCACGGATCTTCATTATTTACCCGTGGTGAAACCCAATCATTAACAACCGTTACTTTAGGGGGTAAAACAGACGAGCAATTGTTGGATTCACCAACCTTACACGGTACAAGTCGTTTGATGTTACATTACAATTTCCCTGGATTTTCAACCGGTGAGGTTAGACCAAACCGAGGACCCGGTCGTCGTGAAATCGGTCATGGTAATTTGGCACTTCGCGGTTTAAAAACCATGCTTCCAAAAGATGTACCCTATGTAATCCGTATTGTTAGTGATATTTTAGAATCTAATGGTTCTTCTAGTATGGCAACAGTTTGTGCGGGTTCTATGGCCTTGATGGATGCCGGTATTCAATTGCAAAAACCAGTAAGTGGTATAGCAATGGGTTTGATTACTAACGAAACAGGCAAATTCCAAATCTTAAGCGATATCCTTGGAGATGAAGATCATCTAGGAGATATGGACTTCAAAGTTATTGGTACAAAAGACGGTATCACTGCCTGTCAAATGGATATTAAAATTGACGGTTTGAACTGGGACATGGTGGGTCAAGCCTTGAAACAAGCGCGTGAAGGTCGTATGCACATTCTAGGAGAAATGGCCAAGAGCATCAGTCAACCACAAGACAATCTGAAACCACATACACCAAGAATTGAAGTAATTGAAATCGAGAAAGAGTTTATCGGTGCGGTAATCGGACCCGGTGGTAAAATTATTCAAGATATCCAGTTGCGCACAGGAACTACTATTTCTATAGAAGAGCGCGACGGTAAAGGATTCGTTGAAATCTTATCTGAAAATGCCGATAACATGCAAGCAGCCATCGATATTGTGAATGGTATTGTAGCCGTTCCTGAAGTAGGTGCTACCTATACCGGAAAGGTAAAAACCATTACAGATTTTGGTGCTTTTGTTGAATTCATGCCAAACAAAGATGGTTTACTTCATATCAGTGAAATCTCTTGGGAAAAAACACCTACAATGGAAGGCCTATTTGAAGAAGGACAAGTTTTGGAAGTTAAATTGGTTGAAGTTGACAAGAAAACGGGTAAATACCGTTTGAGTCAAAGAGCTTTAACTCCAAAACCTGAAGGATATGTAGAGCGCGAACGTGAGCCCCGTCCAAGCAATGGTGGTAGAAATGGCGACCGCCGTGATGACCGCCGCAGTGGTGGAAATCGCCGCAGGGACTAATTAAATACAGTTCATTTAAGTCTAAGGGCCCTATCGAAAGATGTGGGCCCTTTTTTTAATGTTACTCTGTATGATTATACCTAGGTGATATAAGTCCTTGAAAATTTTTTAACTCCGGAAATTGTTCAATATGCAACTCACTCATGGTCTTGCGCAATTTAGATTGTACATTCCTCACATAGGCATAACTAAGATTAAGTGTGGTGGCAATTTCCTTGGGTTTATAATTTTCAACAGATAAAATAAGTACCCGACGATGTGTTTCATTCAAGTCGGAAAACACCGCAAGATTCAAAAAATCCGGGTTTTGCTCTAAAAAAGACTTTGCAGGTTCACTATTTACTGCAAATTCTATCATGCTCATACGTTCCAATTCTTTTTGAACTAGATAGATTTCAGGTTCTTTTGAATACGGCCCTGACTTAATGGTATTGGCTAATTCTCTGCTTTTTTTAATGATAATATTTGACAAGGATGTAATTCGAGAGTTCAATTGACTTTCTTCACTCAAATATTCTGCTTCTTTCGTTTTATGATTTAATTGCAATTCCGCATATTGAATGCGCTGGGTTCGATTGGTATAAACAAAATACCCTAATACCAAAATAATTAGTGTTGTAATGATAAGTAGGCTTATAATTATTTTAGATTGCTTTTCTTTTTCTTTGGAAAACTCCAGTTCCCGGTTACTAATCTTAAGGCGTTCCTCTAACTCAACCAGGGCAATACTGTTTTTTGTATCCGCAAGTTTGATAGAATCGTTTACCGCATTATACATTTCCCAGGTACTCAGGGCTTTCTGGGAGGCATCCAAGGAAGCCATAACATTCTCTGATTCTAACAGATAAATCCCTTTGAGCTTATAATAAATATATTGCGAATAAAGGGGAAAGCTCTCAATAGATTCGAGCGTATCTAATCCAAACACGTTAAAATAGTGAGGGTCCTTTTCTATTAATTTCGCCATTCCACTTCCAAACTTATTCAGAATAGTGATGGGATGCCGTTTAACTTCCGATTCAAAATCTCTTAAGAATACCGGTAGTTCTACCCATTCATTAGCCTCTATAAACTTCAAATAACTCGATAAAAAATGGCCTTGGAGCGAAGGTGGTATACTTGAATAAACCATAGACGTAAGATAATGGCCCGCGGTTTTCAAATTTCCAAGATTGTTTGATACATCGATATAATTCAGTTTGGTTAGAATTCCTTGATATTGATCATTTTCAATTTTTAACTCTTCCGGTAACTGGTCTAAAAACGCTTTGGCTTCAATTGATTTGTCTTCATTTAATAAGGATGCGGCCAGATTATTAATTAAAACACTGTTTTGCCGATTATCAGCTTTTAAAATGGCATAGGCGTTCGAAAAATAATATGACGCGCTTCCAAATTGGTTTTGCTCAAAAGCAATTGCACCTAAATTTACGGAAAACTGCTCGATATATTGATTAACCTTAAACTTTCGAGCTAAAGTGAAACCCTTGAAAAATTCTAGTTTTGATTGTTTAAAATTTGCATTCTGATAGAAATAAGAACCCTTTAAGTTTAAAAATGATAGTTGATTTAGCGAATCTTGTGTTTTTAATTTTTCCCGCAGTTGTATATAGTAATAACAACTATCTAATTGATTTTCCCAAAGGTAAAAGTACCCTAAATCCGATATTAAAAAACAAGGATATTCGGGTGCATTTTTAAGTGATTCCGATTCTTTCCATTTTGATAATAACTTTTTTGCTTCCGCCTTATCCCCTTTAAAATAGAACCGAATCAAAGCATTAGACAAAACGGAGGGAGCATAATCTTTAGGGTTTTTTGATACCCTTTCTATAATACTATCTGCAGATTGACAGTAAGCCGCTAAATATTTAGAATCACTAAGGGTTTCATCAGCCTGACAAGCGAACAAGGCTGCAATAATTAGCAGGAAAAATACGGCGTTTTTAAACATTTGTTTTAAATAAACAGGCTCTCTTACGAGAGCCCGAAATTAACCAATAATAAATGTGTTTTACTTTTTCTCCAATGTTTCCACCCGCTTCAGAAGGTCGTTAATGACCTTTTGCTGTGCTTTAATTGTAGCTTTTTGCTCTTCAATTTGAATTTGCTGCTCTTGTGTGGCTTTTGTTAAAACAGGAATTAATGCCTGATAATTAACACCTAAAATATGATTCTCATCGGGTTGTTCGGAAACAACTTCTGGGAATTCTTGTTGCAGTTCCTGAGCGATGAAGCCTATTTCGTGGATGTCGTAATTTTCGGATGTCATGTGTCGCTTCTTATCATAAATAACGGGATTTAATTGCATTACTTTTTCAAGTGCAGAACCGAGTGGCTGAATGTTTTTCTTTAAACGCCTATCTGAAGTGGTAGTGAAATTAGGTGCGTTCATGTCTGCAGTGGTATAGAGTTCGGTGACGCTAGAATTACCAAGAACAATTTCATTAGAAGCGGAGTTTGATGTTGGTCGAGATTGATAACCAATATAAACGTTATTGAATCCCGTTTGCATATACTTTAGAGTACCGCTATTTGTTCCTCCGGCTTCATTACCGATAAAGGTGTTGTGATATCCTGTGGTATTTTGATTTCCAGCTCCTTGACCAATCCCCGTATTTCTTTCACCTGTGGTAGTTCTATAAAGGGCAGAGCCACCAACAGCAACGTTGTAGGATGAAGTTGTTGACAACCCAAGCGATGAAACGCCAATAGCAACGTTATACACTCCCGTGGTGTTTGTATAGAAGGAATTATATCCCATAGAGGTGTTGGAGTAACCCGTTGTTAATCCAGACCCAGAATTATACCCAAATGCACAGTTTTGGTAACCTTCTGTTAAATTCAAAAGTGACTTATTACCAAAGCTCGAGTTTTTGTATCCTGTGGTGCTGTTAAATTGACTAGAAGATCCAAACATGGAGTTTTCTACACCTGTTGTTATTTTACTACCAGTTGATGAGCCGACAGCCGTATTCCAGCCTTGTGTCAACGTTTTTATGGTAAAATTCATTAAACTTTGATAACCAATAGCTGTATTTTGATTGCTCTGTGCATTTTTTAATGCTTCAGTACCAATTGCAACATTCCAAAAAGCATTTACGCCCGAAGCATTTTGCATGGCTTTGTAACCAATTACTGTATTATCTCCTGAAGTAGTTATCTTTTGAGCTGCTTCATTTCCAATTACGACATTATTTGATGAAGTTGTGATATTTTGTGCTGCACGGTATCCTAATGTCACATTTCTAC
>CBFHGY010000025.1:0-24621 GCA_965655465.1 Bacteroidia bacterium
AGGCATTCCATAAATGCGCTTGGGGTGCATATCCAAATAACCGAAATAACCGATAATTATCAACGTTAACAGAAATCGGAAGCTATGCCGTATGGGTGCGTTCATTTTTTATCGGGAAACCACCGACCCTAATTGGCTGGCAATTTTTAATTTCATTTCATTTAAATACATCAAGAATTCTAAAATTTCTTCAGGATCTTCATTAACATCGGATAATTTTTCTTGTTCTTTCAAGATAAGTTCTTCGATTTTTGTCCTTCTTAAATTCAGAAATACATCTACAATTTCTTGCTTTAAATTATCGCCATCTTTTTTTACATAGATCATATTTTTCTCAAAATGATCGCTCAGTTTATGTTCATCGGTATAAACAGAAGCTGCGAAGGAGGCAATATTTAAGTTTGAATGGGCTATAAAATCTTCTGCACTTAACCAGGCATTATCTTGATGGTAAAAATCCAATAATTCGTTCATCATGGAACGATTTTCATCGTGTGCAAACACGACACTTTCATCCGCCAAATATTCACTCACGATAAAGTCTATCACGCGCATTTCTTCGGTAAAAACTTCATTTCCGTACCGAATCATCAAGCGCAACAATGCCTTTTCTTGATGGATATCATTCAGGGTTATCGTGCTGATATAGGCCGGTGTTTTCTCAATTAGAGAATTGACCTCATTTAAGAGTTGTTGCCCTTCATTTACACGTTTTTTTCGCAGTAATTTCGAAAGTTCTTGATGCAACACTTCTGTATTGGTATCGCATACGCGTTCCAATTCTTTTACCAAGGCATCGCGCTTTAATAAATCGTTTATCAGCGCAACCGATTGTAAAATATCTCGAAGGGCTTCGGACCGTTTTATCGGATCATTTCCACAATCATTAAAGAGCAGTTTTGCTTTAAAAACGATAAAATTTTCTTCATGATCATGGAGGTATTCTTTGAATTTTTCGGGACCTAATTCTTTGCAATAGGAGTCTGGATCTTGTCCTACTGGCATGGCTACAACCCGTACGTTCAGTCCTTCTTCTAAGAGCAAATCGATTCCTCTGAGGGATGCTTTAATTCCAGCGGCATCGCCATCATAAACAGCCGTGGCATTATCGGTAAACCGTTTAATAAGTCGTATTTGTCCCGGTGTTAATGCAGTTCCACTGCTGGCCACTGCATTTTCAATACCCGATTGGTGAAGGGTCAATACGTCTGTATACCCTTCCATTAAAAGGGCTTTATTTTCTTTTCGAATGGCATTTTTAGCCTGAAAAACGGCGTAAAGGAAGTCACTCTTCTTGTATAACGGAGTTTCCGGGGAGTTAACATATTTGGGCGCTTTATCTACATTACCCATAATACGGCCCGCAAATCCAGCAATTTTACCGCTTACATCGAATAGGGGAAAAATCACGCGATTACGAAATAAATCATAATAGGTTCCGTCTTTTTCACGCTCCTTTATAAGTCCTCCTAAGAGTAACAATTCATTGGAATATCCCGCTTTTTTAGCATGATCGTAAAAGGCGGTCCAACTGTTTGGACTGTATCCCAATCTCCATTTTTTAATGGTATCTATCGTATACCCTCTTTCTTTAAAATAAGGAAGTGCGATGGTATGACCTTCTTGAGATTCGTGCAGTTGCTGCTCAAAAAATTGGAGTGCAAATTCATTCAGGGCTTTTAGACCTTCTTTTTCACGTTGCTCTTGCATCGCTTCATCGCGATTATCGGTATCGGTTTCTACCAATTGTACTCCAAAACGTTTAGCCAATTCACGTGCAGCTTCTACGAAGGTAAGCTGATCAATTTCCATCAAAAACTGTATAGAATTGCCTCCTTTCTGACACCCGAAACATTTATAAATATTAAGACTTGGAGTTACGGTAAAACTGGGTGTTTTTTCATCGTGGAAGGGACAATTCCCTTTGTAACCAGAGCCCGATCTCTTCAATTTCACATAATCTCCCACTAAATCTTCAATGGGAACCGTTTGTAATAAGTGATTTATGGAATGGGGACTGATCATAAATTAGAATTTCAAATATACGGAACTTCCAGAATTCGAAGGTTTTCACAATTTCATTATCTTCGTGTTATCAAATTATGCTTTCAAGCGCACTTATGCCCCAAATTAAAGCGAATGCAAAAACGCTTTTGCCTGAGTTAATAAATATCCGACGCAATATTCATCAAAACCCTGAATTGTCATTTCAAGAATTCGAAACCCAAAAAAAGGTAGAATCCTATTTAAACGGTTTGGGATTAGAAACACAAAGAGTAGCAAATACGGGTGTTGTTGCGCTCATAAAGGGCAAACATCCAGAAAAACGCTGTGTGGCATTAAGAGCCGACATGGACGCGCTACCCATAACGGAAGTAAAAGATGGTCGTGAATACAGAAGCCAGAATGAAGGCGTAATGCATGCATGCGGTCATGACGTACATACCACCTCGTTATTAGGAGCTGCGAACATATTAACCCACCTTAGAGAGTCCTTTGAAGGTACCATTAAATTGATATTCCAACCAGGGGAAGAGAAATTACCGGGGGGAGCAAGTTTGATGATTAAAGAAGGTGTGCTTGAAAATCCGAAAGTAGATTTCATGATCGGACAACATGTGATGCCGTTAATCGACACAGGTGGTATTGGCTTTCGAAAAGGTCTGTATATGGCGAGTACGGATGAGATTTTCATAACCGTTAAGGGTGTTGGAGGTCATGGTGCTTTGCCGCATTTGGCGGTTGACGCGGTTTTAGTGGCATCACATATCGTTGTTGCCATGCAACAAATCGTTTCAAGAAATCAAAATCCTGCTTTACACAGTGTTTTGTCGTTTGGAAAAATCATAGGTAACGGAGCCACCAATGTACTACCGCCTAGTGTAGAATTGCAGGGCACATTCAGAACCGTAGATGAAGTTTGGAGAGCCGAAGCACATGAGAAAATCAAGAAGTTAGCAGAGGGAATTGCGCACGGGATGGGTGCAGAAATTGATTTAGAAATTCGAAAGGGATATCCTTTTTTAAAGAATGATGAAACACTCACCGACAATTGCGTAGTGGCTGCCGAGGAATTTGTGGGAACTGAGAACGTGGAAGAATTGGAGTTATGGATGGCTGCTGAAGACTTTGCATATTATTCTCAGGAGGTTCCTAGCTGTTTTTACCGTTTAGGCACCCGAAATATGCAAAAAGGGACTCATTTCAGTGTGCATCACCCTTCGTTTGATATCGACGAGGATGCTTTAGAAATTGGCGCAGGTTTAATGGCGCAACTGGCTTTGAATGCCCTAGAAATTCCTTAAACTATGCTCCTATTATGGAGCACAAATCCTCAACGGCTGCGTCCCAAATGGATGCGGCCATATCCGCTTCGTCGGGTTCTACAAATTCGGTTATTACCAATTCTACATCGCCTGTTATCGCATCTTGTTCAATTCGAAATTCTAAGTAATCTCCATCGGATTCTAGCAATTCAAATCGGGTATATTTATTGGTAACCGATTTACTCATATTGGCATGGTATTCGGTACCATCTTCCCAAGAGAATCTATATTGCCCCCCCCCTAAAATATCCACCCGATCGGCGAACCAACTTTGTAATCCGGATGGATTCGATATGTATTGATATAAAATTTGAGGCGAAGATCTTAATGAATATTCCAACTCCAACTTCGCTTTTTTTGCTTCTTTTTTTGCCATTTCTACAATTTTACCTTAATTCTTATTATAACAGCACTTTTTGTGCCAAAAAATGAATTATTGCAAAGAAATCAAAAAGTTTGGAATTTCAAAATAATATACTATGAATAACTCATTATCTTTGTAAAATGACGTTTCCCATGCGCCAGATTAAGATTTTCTCCCTTTTATTTTTGGGATTATTGATTTTGGGGATTTTTATTGGATTTGATCAGGTTACCCTTGCCATTATGAGCATGCATCATGAAATTTTAGATATAGGCATGGTTTATATATCGAAATGGGCAGAATGGCCCCTGATTGCAATTTCTATTCTTTTGTCATTCTATATATTAGGAAAAAAAGGCTGGATTTGGGGAATGGCATTTGCTATAGAAGGTATCCTTATACAGATGGCTAAAATCTGGATAAATTGGCCAAGACCCGCGATAAAATTTCCAGATCATGTGCGCGAAATAAGTGGAATCACCCTTTCTCAATGGAAAGCATTTCCTAGTGGGCATACTGCTGCCGCATTTTTCGGAACGGCACTTTTTGTTTCACTACTCAAGCCTGAATGGCCTAAAGTATTCCAATATTGCAGTATTCTACTCGCCTTTGCCGTTGGTTATAGCCGCATCTATCTAGGACAACATTCTTTTGAAGATGTAATTGCTGGCGCCTTAGTTGGAATATGGCTTTTTGCTGGATTTTACCAGTTCTTCCGTTATAAAAAATGGATTAACCCATGAAAAAAATACACGTACATCTGATATTTACTTTGCTTAGTTTGGGTATCTTGATGCTCGGTATTAACTGGCTTCCCTTATTCGATTGGGATGAATTGATATTTGCCGAATCCGCACGAGAAATGAACATTTCTCAAAATTATCTATTTGTTCAAATTGGCTTTGAACCATTTTGGGAAAAACCGCCTTTTTTTATCGTTTTACAAGCATTATTCGAACGTATTTTTCAATCTCAGGACCCCTGGGTATATAAAATGCCCAATATTTTAACTGGCGTTTTTGCCGTAAATTGGGTTTATCATATTGGCGATCGTCTTGGGAAACGCATGTTGGGTGCGTTTTGGTCTTTAACCATGTTATTTACTTTTGCACCCTTTATTTATTGGAGATCGGGTATTATTGATCCTGTATTCAATTTATTTATCGTTTTAAGTCTCTACCAATGGTATAAAATTACTCAGGCAAGCCTCAAAGAAGAACGTTCTCATTTTTACTACTTGCTTTTTGGCGTTTTTTTAGGCTTTGCCGTACTTACTAAAGGTCCCGTTGCACTTGGAATAGTAGGTTTGGTTATTTTGTGGGTAAGTGGCAGTCGTGCAAAATGGCATGAGGTATTGAACTGGAAAATGATTTTAAGCCTGATTGGTTTGGCTTCCGTGCTTTTCCTGTGGATATTTCCCTTGCTACAATCTAACGGATCGGTATTTCTTCAAGAGTTTTTTAAATATCAGTGGGTGGTTTTTAAAGGTCAATATTCAGAATGGCACAATCAACCGTGGTTCTACCATATAGTCGTGTTGTTCTACTTGGCATTTCCCGCCTCCATTTTAGCAATGCCCCATTTAATCGGTAATCGCATAATGGACCGAAATGTAGATGTTTGGCATTTATTTATGCGTGCATTATTTTGGGTCGTACTGATCATATTCTCAATTTCAACCACGAAAATTATTCATTACAGCAGCTTGTGTTGGTGGCCCCTCACCTATTTTGGCGCATATCAAGTGTATTTGGTACATACCAATCGTTGGCATTTCCCAAAATGGTTATTATTGCCCTTAAGCATTTCAGCTATCGGAATTGGAGTTTTACTTTGGGCACTTCCCCTTATTGCCATGACACCAACACTACCTGCTTGGATTTGGGAAAAGTTGGATGTCTTTACCCGTGGCTTACTGTCAGAAAAACAAACATGGTCATGGACCTCTCTTTTACCCGCTGCCTTATTCACGTTCTGGTTTTTAAGTTGGTGGTTATTACACCTTATAGGACGCAAACCCAATGCCGGTATGCTTTTTCTAATTTCCGGTGCCGTGGCATTAAGCAGCAGCCTGTGGCTGCTTCCCCCTATTTCAAAAATACTTCAGGGTCCACTTACCCGTACTATAAAAACAGAAACCCAAAAAGGGGTATTTTTAGAAGCTTGGCACTTTAAAACCTTTGCTTTGTATTTCCACGGTAATTTTTTACCCAAAGATTTCCAACATTTAAATCCAGAGTTTCCAAACAAAGAATCCGAACCTTATCCTAAACAAAGTGCTCGCCGTTCTCATGCTATGAACACTGTGAACCAAGAACTTACTAAAGTCATTACTAAAAACACGTATACCCCCGATTATGAATTTTCTAGAAAGTTTGTGAAGGAAAAAAACTTGGGTGGGTATATTCTGTGGAGAAAGAAAGCTCCTTAATATTAGACTTATTGTACTAATTTTGAGCGTTAAACAACTCCGTATGAATAAGAAAGAGCTAAACATTATTGTTTCGGGATGGGAATACGGAGCAGGTAAATCAGGTACATCTAAAGGACCCGATGCCCTGCTACAGGAATTGCAAACACATATCACTTTACCTAGTGAACCTACACGTATTGAACAAAAAGTTGAAGCTGAGGATGTTGAGATTATTCATTTCCCGCATCTTAAGCGCGCCAAACACCTCATTGGACACCAATCACGACTTGCCGATCTTATTGAATCACAAACGTCAAAACCTTTCACCCTTTTATTGAGCGGGGATCATAGCAATGCCATAGGTGGTATGGCTGGTTTTTGTAGAAATCGAAATCCTGAAGAAATTGGAATCATTTGGGTCGATGCGCATTTAGACCTGCATTCTCCCTACACCACACCTAGTGGAAATATTCATGGGATGTCGGTAAATACCGCTATCGAAATCGATAATTTGGCATGTAAAGTAAACAATCTGGATACAGAGTGTATTCAACTTTGGGAGCAGATTAAGGGTCTCAAAAAGACCGATGCTATTCCTGCGGAAAACATAGTTTTTATAGGTATTCGCAGTTACGAAGATCCTGAAATTCGCTTGGTTCAAGACTCAGGAATCAAGGTTATTTTTGCTGAAGACATTCATAAAAATGGGATTGAATGGACCCTAGAGCAGGTACAATTACACTTAGGGACTCAATGCAAAGAATGGTATGTTTCCTTTGATGTAGACAGTATGGATCCCTCTGTTTCTACGGGTACGGGAACGCCGGTTGTGGGCGGCTTGACAAAGGCACAAGCACAAGCATGCTTAGAATTTTTCTGGTCACAGGAACAAACCCGATGTTTGGAAATCACAGAAATAAATCCAGAGTTAGACACGCAAATCCCCATGGCCAAACAAGTGGCAGATATTATCGCCCCATTGTTTTCCTAGTTTTTCGTTTTGATTTCAGAAATTAGCCGGTTAAAATTTCAGGACAACCATTTTAGAGTATCCACCCCATCTGCAAAATCCCATAAATCCGGCGATTGTGCAGTTCCAAAAGGCAATGCCGAAATTTCAGTTCCTTCTGAAACCACGCATTGTATTTCGTCATGATGCTTATGGATATACTCCCTAACTTCATTTATATCCTTATAAAAAGTATAATTAACCATTCCCACTGGCGCATGTAGCGTATTCCGCTCTTTAAATAACACAAATCCCGAATCAATATGAGGATCTAAATTCATTAAGAGTAAGGCGCGGTGATAATGATAGTTGTTCACGTATTTGTGGTGGTTAATCATATCGCCATAACGTGCATCCCACAACATGAATAATCGGGTGAAATCGAAATTTTCTGGCACCCAAATTTGGGTTACATTCCTACAACCCATACCAAAATAGGCGAAAATATCTTCACCCAAACCCATAATTTGAGCATCACTGAGCTCCGAAACCTCTGGCAAAACTGCCAAACTATGGCGGTTTTTACGCAATAAATGAGGTTTGTTTTTGAAATAATATTCAAAATAGCGGTTTGTATTATTGCTGCCCGTTGCGATTATTCGGTCAATATCTTTGAGTTGATCCGTAAAACTTATTTGGAATGTGTTGCCATAGATTTCCTCCGCTAGGGCAATCCAAACTTTCGGCAAGACCGAATCATCGGAAGAGAGTTTTAACGAAATCGGGAAACCGGTAATTACGCCGCAAATAACATCATGCATTACGACAAAAGGAATGTTACCAGCACCAATTATTCCCAATCGTTCTGTTTTATTTTCTGGTGAAACCGAATACGCCGCTAACCACTTTATTTGAGATTCAGCACTCATGGCCGCTTGCCAACCTTGAATACTTTTTTCAATAGATTCCTGCGTAAACCAGGGATTTTGAATCTGTGCACGGTGTTTTCCGTCAATAAAATCAGGATGGGTTTGATGCATATTTAATGCATCAGAAAATGCTTTTAATCGAATCGCGGCACTTGTATTCATGCTGCAAAGGTACAATCAAAGAGGGGAAGATATATTGCTTTCAAAGGCCTAACTTTGTGTTTAAATGAAATCGATAATTCTTAGCGTAATTGCCTTCCTTTTTAGTGTTGTCTCACTACAAGCTCAAAGCCGTTGGATGATTGGAGGCTCTGCAGGAGTAGATTTTTCTAAAACCCCAGGAAGCGATACTTTGGCGAATCAATTTTCCACCCGAAATCGTTTGGGAGGATACGGGAATTTGCAATTGAGTTACGATTTAAGTAGAGCAAGTAGTATTTTACTGGGAGTAGGTTATTTGAATGCTGGTTACAAAATCAATAACGATACAATGGCCTACAATACATCAATTAATAATGGCTTGCACTACCTAAATGCAAGCTTAGGGATGGCCTTGCGACAACAATTTGGAAAATCGAATTACATTTCTGAAAAGTTTGGATTCTCAATGAACTACCAATTAGGAGCTCAACTTTTGGATACTTTTAATAATCAAGAGGCCGAAACGCGTTTTAGAATAATTCAAGAACAACAGCGCAAATTAAATGCTTTGTTTTATGTAGGTGTGGCATTTGGCGGTAATACGGAAGGTGGAAACCGTTACGAATTCCACGTTACCTATCACCAACCCTTAAATACAACACATGCACTAAGGGTGCAACACAGTGAATTTTTCAGTGGGGAATTCCCTTTAACCTATCGGGGTGGAAATTTACAGATCGGAATTAATTACTATTTTAACTTTGGAAATTTCCAAAAAACGGAGGAGTATTTTTACGATTAAACGAATACAATAACTTATTGAACTTCTTTTATCAGAGGGGTCTAAAACTGGCTGAATTTCCATTTAAATTATTTATTTATAAGAAATCAGATAACAAAAAGAAGCTGTCTCAATACCGAGGCAGCTTTTTTTCATTGGTGATTTTGTATGACTATTTCATTACTTGGATTGACGTCATTAATTCTTTAGAGTTCGCGAACACATGTAGCCAAAAATCAAAAAAAGCGATTTAAAGAAATCTAACTTCATTAGGTTTATGTTGGAAAATCAAACTTCTGGCCGAATAATACCAAAACCAAAAAACCGCCTCGTTTGTTTAAAGAGATGAATGATTTTACCTGTACTTTTCTTTATTCTCGTAACAAAGCGGTTTTTGTAATTACATCCCCTTGGGATTCAAATTAGGAACCGTGATAAATAACAAAAAGGCCGCAATTTGCAGCCCTTATTGGTTTTGAAACAATTTAAGTATCTTATCCCAGACCAACATCTAAGGACATCATCAATACAAAGCCAAGCATTAAACCAAGTGTTGCCTTATCCGTATGTCCTTCTCTCTGTGATTCGGGAATTACTTCTTCCACTACGATGTAAATCATTGCGCCAGCGGCAAAAGCCAAAGCATAGGGCAATATACTCTGCATCATCATCACCAGCAAAACGCCAGAAACAGCCGCAACCGGCTCCACTACCCCACTTAATTGTCCCCATAAAAAAGACTTTGCACGCGATAATCCATACCTTCTCAATGGCAGAGACACCGCCATTCCTTCTGGAAAATCTTGAATTCCAATTCCTATGGTTAAAGCAATTGCCCCTGCTAAATTTGCTCCGGGTATGCCTTCTGCTACTGCTCCAAATGCAACACCTACCGCCAATCCCTCTGGAATATTATGCAACGTAATGGCTAGTACCAATAAAACCGTACGATTCCAATTTGTTTTAACACCTTCGGACTTTTCAATGGGATCGCTCAAATGCAAATGCGGCAACCATTGGTCTAACCCAAATAAAAAGAATGCGCCACATAGAAACCCGATACCAACAGGTACCCATGCCAATGAGGCGCCCCAAGACGATTCCGCCATTTCAATTGCTGGATTTAATAAACTCCAAAAACTGGCCGCTAGCATAACTCCAGCGGTAAAACCCATCAAGGTGTCCATAAAACCTCGGTTTACATCTTTAATGAAAAATACCAACGATGCACCCAAAGCCGTTACAAACCAGGTAAACAAAGACCCTGTGAGGCCTTGCATTACAGGGCTTAATCCTTCAAAAAATGCAATTATATGATTCATTATTATTTGTAATTAATGCATACGATCGCCCCTTAAATCTAAGTTATCCAAAACTTCGGCTTCGATATCTAACCATTCTTGCCAGCGTTCTTTCACTTGATCTTCGGGATAATATTCTTTTGCTAAATCGATAAACATGCGATAATGTCCTGCTTCAGATACCATGAATTCATGATAAAACCCGCGTAACGATTCTTCGGCACAATATAGACTTAATAATCGGAAGCGTTCACAACTGCGGGCTTCAATTAAAGCGCAAACCAAAAGTTGTTCAAGCAACTGCTTTTTCGTATCGCCCTTGATCATCTTCGCTTGAAGTCCTACCACATAATCGTCTTTACGTTTTTTGCCCATTTTAACGCCTCTGCGATTCATCTCCTTCAATACTTTACGGAAATGCCCCCATTCTTCGGCTACTAAAGGTGAAACTTCTTCTACCAATTTACTCAGTTCGGGATACTTAACAATTAATGAAATGCCATTAGTTGCAGCTTTCTGTTCACAAAATGCGTGGTCGATTAAAATTTCATCGATGGTTTTCTCGGCAATATTAACCCATCTTGGATCAGTAGGAAGCTTTAATCCCAGCATTTGTACCGCCAGTAATTCTTCTTCTTGCTTTTTACTTGGTTTCATATCTAAATTTTGAGATGCCAATTCTCATTATTGAGCATTACGCGATTATCCTTCAATTTTACGCACGCGTTCTTCGTGTCTTCCCCCTTCAAATTCAGCATTCAGGAAGGCCTTCACGATATCGATAGCCGTTTGTGAATCTACAAATCGAGCGGGCAAACAAATGATATTCGCATTATTATGTTCACGCGCCAAAGATGCCAATTCGGGTTCCCAAGCCAAACCTGCGCGCACTCCTTGGTGTTTGTTTGCAGTAATGCACACTCCGTTTCCACTTCCACAAATGAGAATTCCTACATTACAGGTTCCAGAAGCAACCGCATCGGCTACTTTATGGGCATAATCTGGATAATCTACACGGTCGGAAGAGTCAGGCCCCATGTCCTGAATAGCTTGGATACGTTCCTTTAACTCACCAGAATTTAATGCTTCTTTAATCAGTTCTTTTACATCAAATCCGGCGTGGTCAGAGCCAATGGCAAGGGTATATTTCATGTTGTTGTGGTTATGGTTATATTTTAATAAATTATTTTAGTCTATTAATCGAGGTTTGATTCGGTTTCTTTGCGTTTTTCAACCCTTTTGGCTATAAATATCCCTAAAACGTACAAAGACATAAGGGGAATTCCCAAAAGTAATTGAGAAAATACATCCGGAGAAGGCGTAGCAATTCCTGCAATGATAAAAATAACTACTGCCGCATAGCGCCAATATTTCTTGAGGAAATCAGACGAAACCAATCCAATACTGGTTAAGATATAAATAAGCACTGGTAGTTCAAAAACCAAACCCGTAGCCAAACTCATGAATGTTACAAATCCAGTAACACTTGAAATGGTAATGATATTTTGGATTTTATCACTAAGTGAAAACGACAGTAAAAAATTGGTCGCAACCGGTACCAATAAAAAATACGCAAAGAATACTCCCGTGAAAAAAAGTAAGGAAACAACGAATAAACTGCGCTGAACCCGTTTAATTTCCTTTTTGCTCAGAGCCGGTTTTACAAATAACCATAATTGTCGCACCACAAATGGAAAACTCAAAATAAACCCTGCTACCAATGCAATTTTAAATGCACTCACAAATTGTCCTTGAACTTGCATACTTTGCATGATAAGCTTCGGAGGATCCCAACAAAGGGTATCATCCTTCATAATGAAGTGACCCGCTTTACAAAAAAAAGAATATCCCCAAAAACCAGCGGTAAAAGGGGCCATGATGATTTTCTCAAAAAGCACGTCTACCCAAACAAAGGCAGCAATAGTAGTAATAATTATGATGTAGGCAATTTTGACCAAACGCGAACGGAGCTCGTCAATATGGTCAAAGAAACCCATGTTCTTGTCACCGGGTAGGGCTTCGTCTACATCTACTTGGTCTAATGCCATATAATAAAGTGCGATTTACAGGTATTTTGATCTAATTACATCGACATTCCGCCGCAAACGGAAATGGTTTGACCGGTAACGTAGGTGCTCATATCGGAAGCCAAATATAGGCAGGTTTGAGCCACATCATTTGGCGTTCCTCCTCTTTTTAAAGGAATGGTATCAATCCAGGCCTTACGGATGTTTTCATCCAAGGATTCGGTCATTTCGGTTTCAATAAACCCAGGAGCCACTGCATTACAACGAACATTTCTCGAACCCAATTCCTTTGCGATACTTTTGGTAAATCCAATCATTCCAGCTTTGGAGGCCGCGTAATTAGCTTGACCTGCGTTACCGGTTACCCCTACAATGCTGGTCATATTAATAATGCTACCCGATTTATTTCCCAAGAAGTGTCGCAAGAAAGCTTTTGTCAAATTGAAAGCACTTTTCAAATTGGTGTCTATCACTTCATCCCATTGCTGTTCACTCATGCGGAGCATAAGTGCATCGCGGGTAATTCCAGCATTATTAATTAAAATATTCACTACTCCAAATTCGGAAATGACCTGTTCGGCAAGCGCTTCACTTTGTTTGAAATCGGCGGCATTGCTTTGATAACCCTTTACTTTTACACCGTATTTTTGGGCTAATTCGGTTTCAAAAGCTCTTGCTTTTTCAACAGAGCTGGCAAAGGTAAAAGCGATATTACAACCGTTTTGAGCAAATATTTCGGCGATTCCCTTCCCTATTCCTCGAGAAGCACCGGTGATTAAAGCCGTTTTTCCTGATAACATATTGGCAAAGATACAATCTAAGAATTGAAATGAGCGACCTTTGGATTCATGATTCGGAACCAAATCGGCGAAATCATGGAAAGTACCATCATGCCTGGGTAACCTGTTGGCATTTGCGGGGCATCGATTGCAGATTGCAGTTCTTGATATTTTTTATAACTCTTATAGTGGTGGTCTGAATGCCTCGAAAGTTCAAAAAGCAGTAATCTTCCGATTATGTGATTGCTATTCCAAGAATGTCGGTTTTCTACCCGTTCGTATAAGCCATCACTTCCACGTTTACGAAGCAAACCATAATGCTCAATATAATTAATAGTCTCTAATAACAATGCGCCAATAAATCCTGCAAAGACCAAAGCCGTTAATCCATTTCCCCCGAAAAGAAAATAAAGGATAGTTACATACATAAGTTGAATACCCTGAAATTGCAGCATTTCGTTGGAAAAGTGAAAACGGGATTTCTGTATACGACGCAAACGTTCAAACTCCAACTGCCACGCTTTTATCCAAGTTTGAAACATCGAACGTACCCAAAAGAAATGAACGGGTTCATTCATGCGAGCGGTAGACGGATCTTCCGGCGTGGCCACATTTTTGTGATGTCCGCGATTGTGTTCAATGAAAAAGTGCATGTATAAAGACGTTAACAATAAGGATTTGGCCAATAACTGTTCTTTCCTATTTTTACGATGTCCTAATTCGTGAGCTACATTTATGCCGTAACTGCCACATAAAATTCCCATACCAAAAATTTTGCCCCATTCCTCAGCCCCCCATTGCACAAAAGGAATATGAGAAAGTGCATCTCCAAAATATAAAATCAGGAACCACTGGGTTGGAACGATGGCATACAATACCCAATCAAAACGCTTGTCGGAAGCTCGTAAATTTAATTGTTTAGCACTCATTTGATTGTTTTCGGGCCCGATGATCCATTCTAAAATTGGTATACATCCGAATACCACCCATACACAAAGCCATGCCATTACACCTTCGCTTTGCAAAGAAATCCAAAACAATAAAGCCGGAAAAAACGCAAATAAATACCCAAAAGCTTTCATATAAATAATTTAAGGTATGCTTACCTAAATGCAAGTTATGAAAAATGCAAAACTTTAAGAGGCATTTAGCTGTATAAAACATGTATTTTTGTTGCATGTCGGTTGCTTTAGACACAAAAATTGAGTTTTTAAAAGGCGTAGGTCCTGCAAAAGCCCAAGCTCTGAACACCGAACTCGGTATTTTTACGGTAGCGGATTTATTGAGTCATTATCCGTTCCGGCACGAAGACCGTTCTAAGATTGTACCCATTATTCAAACTCCAGAATATACCGATATCTATGTACAACTGCGTGGGGTCATTATTCCAGGAGAATTTCAAGGAGTAGGTGCGGCACAACGTTATACCGCAAAACTCAAAGACGACACCGGACAAATTGAATTGGTTTGGTTTCAAGGAGCAAAATGGATCGCCCAATCCTTGAAAACTCAAACTCCTTATTTGGCGTATGGCAAAGTGCAGTCTTTTCGAGGATATTTCAATATTGCGCATCCCGAACTTCAAATAATCGGTGAAGATATCCAATTGTCACAATTAGGATTAACTCCGGTGTATCCGCTAACGGAAGGACTGAAACGGAAAAGGGTTGAGAACAAATTATTGGCCAAACTGAGCAAGCAAATTGTAGAACACCGCGATTTTCAAATTCATGAAAATCTACCTGCGTCTATGATAAAACATTTTGCGTTTCCTAATAGAACCGATGCTTTGCGCATGTTGCACGCGCCTAAAAATCCACAAGAACTCGAACGCGCCAACCAACGCCTCAAGTTTGAAGAATTGTTTTATTTGCAGTTGAGACACCTTTTATTAAAGGGATCTCGAAATCGCACGTATAAGGGATTGGTTTTTGAGCAAGTAGGCACGCATTTTATGCGATACTACGAAGAATATTTGCCCTTTGAACTCACCGATGCACAAAAAAGAGTGATCAAAGAAATTCGCGCGGATATGAAGTCGGGCAAACAAATGAACCGCTTACTTCAGGGGGATGTAGGAAGCGGAAAAACCATGGTAGCCCAACTAAGCATGTTATTGGCTTTAGACAATGGCTATCAGAGTTGTTTGATTGCGCCCACCGAAATCTTGGCCCAACAACATGCGATTGGAATCAGTGAAGCCCTCGAACCTCTCGGCTTACATGTGGCTTTATTAACCGGTTCAACAACGAAAAAACAACGACAAGTTATCTTAACAGCACTTGCTGAAGGAGAAATTTCTATTATTATTGGTACCCATGCGCTCCTAGAAGATGATGTACAGTTTAAAGGTTTGGGATTGGTAGTCATCGATGAACAACATCGATTTGGTGTAGCACAAAGAGCGCGTTTATGGAAAAAAGGAACCGTATTGCCCCATGTTCTTGTCATGACGGCCACTCCGATTCCAAGAACATTAGCAATGACCCTATATGGCGATTTAGACGTTAGTATTATCGATCAACTGCCAAAAGGACGAAAACCCATAATTACCGTGCATCGAAGTGAGGCGAATAGACCCTTGGTGATGGAGTTTATTAAGGAAGAAATTGCTAAAGGTCGACAAATCTATTATGTTTTTCCCTTGATAGAAGATTCACCCAAGCTAGCCTTACAAAGTTTGATGTCGGGATACGATATGGTATGTCAATACCTTTCACCACCGGATTATACCTATAGTTTACTGCATGGTAAAATGAAACCGGCTGAAAAAGAATTGGAGATGCAAAAATTCAAAACCGGAAAAACCCAAATCATGATTGCCACTACCGTTATTGAAGTGGGTGTGAATGTGCCCAATGCCAGTGTAATGGTGATTGAAAATACCGAACGATTTGGATTGTCTCAATTGCACCAATTGCGAGGCCGTGTGGGTCGTGGTGCCGAACAAAGTTATTGCATTTTAATGTCTGGACATCAATTATCGGCAAACGGAAAAAAACGCATACAAACGATGGTACGCACTACCGACGGATTTGAAATTGCAAAGGTAGACTTAGAATTAAGGGGTCCTGGAGAACTGGACGGCACTAAACAAAGTGGTATTTTAGATTTGAAATTAAGCGACATCCGCCGAGATGAGTCTATTTTAATTGCTGCCCGTTCTGAAGCACAACAATGGTTAGAATTTGATGAACTCTTGGTTTCTGCCGAGAGTGAACCTATTCGGCGGGAACTCCAAAAAATTCCGCATCGAACTATTTGGAGCAAAATCAGTTAAGATAATTTAATAGACCGGTATTTGGGGACCCTATAATTTTGATGTAATTTCACGCCATAAAATGAGTTTTTTCACGGAATTAGGTCGCTTTGCCATCTTTATGAGGTACGTTTTAAAACGGCCCCAAAAATGGTCCGTTTTTTGGAAAATAACCTTCCGGGAAATGCATAATATCGGCATCGAATCGCTACTTGTAGTCATGCTCATTGCTACATTTACAGGTGCGGTTACCACCATTCAAACGGCGAATCAATTGCTTACTCCAAGCGATTTATTTCCCACCCAACTGATACCCAAATTTGTAGTGGGCGCTGTAGTAAGTACTTCAAGTATTTTAGAACTTGCTCCTACTGTTACCTGTTTGGTGCTAGCCGGTAAAATTGGGGCCAATATTGCATCTGAGATTGGAAATAAAAAAATATCTGAACAAATCGATGCATACGAAGTGATGGGCATCAACTCCGCATCCTTTGTTACCCTTCCTAAAATAGTTGCAGGATTGATTATGATTCCAAGTTTAATTATCGTGGCTAATTTTCTTCTTATTTACGGTGGTGTGCTCGCAACTCAATTTACTTCTGCCCTTACCTTCGACGATTTGGTAGAAGGCGCACGCATGGTTTTTCATTATGAATATGTAAAAATCATGATGATTAAAGGATTCATTTTTGCCTTTCTCATTACCAGTTTAAGTTCTTTTCAAGGATATTACACCGAAGGTGGAGCCCTTGAAGTGGGAGAAGCCGGGACGAAAGCCGTAACCAAAATTTGCATCGCTATCTTGTTCTTTGATTTGGTGATCGCACAGATATTTTTAGGATTATGATTGAAGTGCAAGGCCTATATAAATCCTTCGCAGATCGAAAGGTACTTGATAATATAAATATCACCTTCGAACCCGGCAAACCCAATTTGGTAATCGGGGCCAGTGGAAGTGGAAAAAGTGTTTTGCTTAAGTGTTTGGTAGGTTTATTGCAACCAGATGCCGGAAATATCATTTACGATTCCCGGTATTTAGGGCGGATGGATTATAAAAGTCGTCAAGATCTGCGCCGAGAAATAGGAATGTTATTCCAAAATAACGCCCTGTTTGATTCCTTAACCGTTGAAGAAAACGTTGAATTCCCCTTGAAAATGTTCTCCGATTTAAGTCCTACTGACCGTTTAGATCGGGTTAACGAATGTCTTAAAAAGGTAAATTTAGAAAACTGTAATCACAAATTTCCCTCAGAAATTTCAGGAGGAATGAAAAAACGGGTAGGCATTGCCAGAGCAATTGCCCTGCCCATAAAATATTTGTTTTGCGACGAGCCAAACTCCGGACTCGATCCCCTTACCAGTCGCGTAATCGACGATTTACTCGTTCAAATTACCCAGGATTTGAATATTACAACGGTTATTAACAGTCACGATATGAAAACAGTGGCGGATATTGGGCACAAAATCATCTTTATCTATAAAGGGGAAGTTAGCTGGATTGGCAGCCATACCCATCTAGAAAGAGGCTATACGGAAAACGCTGCCCTCTCGGCTTTCTTCAAAGCCAGTTTCTAAATCTATACGCTTTAATTGTTTATCTAACAATCCAATCACGAGACTTTCTAAATAAAAGCTATTTCCATTCTGGAAATTGGATTCAAATCATAGGTATACCCCATTTTCAACGCCTTGAAACTTTCCTTGTTTTTTATTCCCTAGGTTCAATTCTTTCGTACCCGTCTCAAATCCAGTCGATTAATGGGATCATTTCCCAAACCTTTAACGTTTTTTTGAAACAGTCTAACGCTTTTGTCGTAATACAAAACCACAACGGGTGCATCTTCAAAAGTGCGTTTATTGGCTTTATATACAGCTTCGTCGCGCTTTGCTAATGCTTGAGATTCTTGTGCGGGTAAAAAAGCCACTTGTTCAAATAGTACATCGAATTCGGCAGACTGGTAATGGGTATAATTAGGCCCATTTGGCGCTTTATAGGGACTGTAAAAACACGCTAAATAATTTTCCGCATCCGGGTAATCGGCAATCCAGGACCCTCGAAACATCCCTAATTTTCCGGCATTCCGTAATTGTCGCAACATCCCACCCGTTTGAATTTCAATTTTAACTGGAATCCCAATTTGTTTCCATGCATTCTGCAAATAAACCGCCATATCCAAATAATCGGCAGTGGTGCTTAGAACTAAGGGATCAAATTGATTCGGATTTTGAAAATACGCACTTTTCACATAATAGGATTTCGCAATTTCAGGATTATATGCAGCTTTTTGACTGATTTCTGTAGTAGCGATTTCGGAGGAAGTTAAATGGCTCAATGCAGGCGGTACAAATCCACTGCCGCCCGGAATGCCGAGTCCGTTTCTCAAGTATCGCAGCAATGCCACGCGATCTACACCCAATTGCAAGGCTTTTCTTAATGCCAAATCGGTATACGGATTGCGTTTTCCATTGAGCGAATCGCCTAAGTAAAATCCAATATACTCCGTATTTAAAAATTCGGTAATGCGTGCATCAATCCGATTTTTATATTTAGGATTTAAAGCCGCACTGTCGGTTAATAATTCATCGATGAAGGATGCTTCCACCCCATTAAAGAAATCGTATGAACCCGCCATAAACTGCATAAACGCGGTTTGTTTGCTTTTCACAAAGCTGATGTTAACGGCTTCTAGATAGGGCAATTGAATTCCATTGTCAAATAAAGGATAGCGGGGATTTTTCAATAAAACCATTTTTACATCGGTTTCCCAACGCCTTAAGAAAAACGGGCCAGAACCCACCGGGTGGGTGCCTAAATTTGGAGCATTATATGGAGTTATCCAAGCATAATTGGTTGCCAAGAGCGACAAGAATGCGGGAAATGGCTTATTCAATCTGAGAATTATGGTGGAATCGTTGGGGGTGTAAATGGGCGATTGTGCAATTTTCCTCCAACGTTCATAGGCGGGTTCTATGGCCATAGATTTAGGGTTATTCGAACCGCTATTATTGACTTGAGTAGTATGCTTCGTGTTGCTAGAATTATAGGCAGTTTTCTGATCTTTAGGTTTTATTTGATTGGGATTTTGGAAAGTGCTTGGGTGTAGAAGTTGTGTATCATCTTTTTGAGATACTGAATTTTGAGGACTCATTTCTTGAGGGAAATCCATTTTATCGTTGAGAATCCAAGCTCCAGGAGAAGCTGTTTTGGGATCTAATAAACGATATAAGCTAAATGCAATATCCTTCACGCCGAGACTCGAGTATTTCGGTTCAAGGTGACCGTTGCCATCTACAGGGGTCTGTACAAATTGAATTTTTCGATTGATCACAAACTTATACACACAACCAGAATCAGAAATTTCCCAAGATTTGGCAATTTGGGGAACGGGCTTTAGTTGGTCATTTAAAGTCACCAAACCTTCGTAAATCTGTGACCCAATCCATATTTCAGATTGCGATTTGATGTAAACCGGATCCAAAGTATTCACAGAAACATCTTCATTATAACGGAATACCTGCGACTCTTGAATCTTATCCACATTTTCACCACATCCATTCGCCAAAAAAGTGAATAAAACGATCCCCGGTAAAATGGTGAAGAGCCACCGGAAAGAGATAAATTTGTTCTTTCTAATTGAAAAAGAATTAGGCAACAGGGTCATAAACAGATTGTTTTATTTTTTATCGCAAAAACACAAAATTATGCTATTTGCGGCACTTAAAATGAAAAGGTTTATGCACCAAAATTGAAAGAAAACAAAACGTATATGGGCAAAATAATATCTATTGCAAACCAAAAAGGCGGCGTTGGCAAAACCACTTCAGCCATAAATTTGGCGGCGAGTTTAGCAGTTCTAGAATACAAGACCTTGCTCGTGGATGCCGATCCACAGGCAAACAGTTCTTCTGGAATCGGACTCAATCCTAAAAACATTAAAGTAGGATTGTACGAGTGTTTGGTACAAGACATCCGCCCACAAGATGTGATTTTAACAACCGAAACGCCCTTTTTAGATATTATGCCTTCAAATATTGATTTGGTGGGGGCTGAAATCGAGTTTTTAGATATGCCCAACCGAGAGCATATCATGGCCGGAACCTTAAAACCCTTAAAAGATGCCTATGATTTCATTATCATCGACTGTTCTCCTTCTTTGGGTTTGATTACCACCAACGCTTTAGTTGCATCGGATAGTTTGATTATTCCTGTACAATGCGAATATTTCGCCTTGGAAGGTTTAGGCAAACTATTAAATACCATTAAAATTATCCAAAATCATTTGAACAAAAACCTTGAAATAGAAGGCATTCTGCTTACTATGTACGACAGCCGTTTGCGTTTGTGCAATCAGGTTGTAGACGATGTAAAAACCCATTTTCAAGACATTGTTTTCGATACAATTATTCAGCGCAATACCAAATTGGGAGAAGCTCCTAGTTATGGCTTGCCGGTAATTTATCACGATGCCGACAGTAAAGGTTCTATTAATTATTTAAACTTAGCTAAAGAAATTCTTGTTAAAAACGGAATTATAACCCCTTCTGAAGAAAACGCGCCACTATGACCAAACCTCCTGTAAAAAAGAAAAATCCCGCTTTGGGCCGCGGACTTAGTGCCCTATTAGACGATGCCTCTGAAGTAAATACGCGCAGTACCGATAGTGTAAGTGCCGGGAATATAGCAATGATTCCTGTTAGTGCAATTGAAGCCAATCCCTTTCAACCTCGTACCGATTTTGAACCACGCGCACTGGAAGAGTTGGCTGCTTCAATTTCATTGCACGGCTTAATTCAACCCGTTACCGTGCGCAAAATGGGATTCGACAATTACCAATTAATTAGTGGGGAACGTCGAACCCGTGCTGCAATGATGGCAGGCCTTTCGCAAATACCTGCATACGTAAGAACCGCCAACGATCAAGGCATGCTAGAAATGGCCTTGATTGAGAATATCCAACGAAGTGAACTCAACGCCATTGAAATTGCATTGAGCTACCAGCGCTTAATGGAAGAATGCGACTTAAAGCAAGAAGAGTTGGGCGATCGCGTAGGAAAAGAACGTTCTACTGTGACCAATTACTTGCGCTTATTGAAACTACCCGAAGAAATTCAATTAGGCATCAAACAAGGGCAAATTGGTATGGGTCATGCACGTGCCATGATCAGCATGGAAGATCCAGATGCGCAAATGCAATTGTTTCATGAAATTATTGAAAACAAAATGAGCGTTCGGGATGTAGAAACTCTGGTAAAAGAGACCAAGAAAAGTCCAGGAACCTTGCCTTCTTACAACAGCGTTTCTGGTACCGATTGGGATCCTGAAATCGATCGCATTTCTGAAACCTTTAGCCAACGTTTGCAAGCTGCTGTACATTTGAAAAATGGAATCAAAGGCAAAGGAAAAATTGTCATTTCATACAAAAATAGAGAAGATTTAGAGCGCATTTTAGACTTAATTAATGGCTAAATGCGGTTAAGGATTTCCCCATATCCTTTAATAATCGGTTTACTTGGAATCGGTATTTTGAATCCCTTAAAGGCCCAAAATACCGATTCATTACCTACCCTTGCCGAAAATATTACGGTGCATTCACCGCATAAAGCCAGTGTTTTATCCTTGGTACTTCCTGGTGCGGGGCAATTCTACAACCAAAAGTATTGGAAAATACCCGTGGTATATGGCGCATTAGCCGCATCAGGGTATTATTTCATAGATTATAATAAAAAGGTGCAAACCCAAAACGATTATTTCAAATCGCTGTATGCCGCAGGCAAACAACCCAATGTATTTGAAATCGATCAACGCGATAACGATCGGGTAAGTCGAGATGTTGCCGGTATCGCCTTTGTGTTGGTTTACGTATTACAAGTAGTAGACGCAACTGTAGATGCTCATTTTTTTCAATTTAATATCGATCAAAATTTAAGCGTACAGCCTTTCAAACAACCTGAACAGTTGTTATGTTTAAAGTATTCATTTTAATACAAAGTCTTCAATACCTATCATATCATCATGCCATCAAGACTGGAACAACTGCAAAATTTCTTAAATGAAAGTCCTGAAGATCCCTTTCTTCATTATGCCATTGCTCAGGAATATCACAAAGCAAACCAATTTGAACAGGCCGAAGCAAAATATGAATATTTAGCTGAGCAACATCCCAATTATGTTGCCACATATTTTCACTATGGTGCGCTATTGCAAAAAACAGGGCGTAAAGAAAATGCCCTTGAAATATATTCCAAGGGCATGCAAATCGCTCGTGAAATTGGAGATTCCCATGCCCTTTCCGAACTACAAAGTTCGAAACTGAATTTGGAAATCTCCGATGACGAAGAGGAAGATTAATCGCGGCTTTGCAATTTAGCAAGTAATCGCAAAATCTCAATATACAACCATATTAAGGTTGCCAAAAGTGCAACACCTGAATACCATTCCATGTATTTAGGAGCTCCAGCTTTTGCATTTTCCTCTATAAAATTGAAATCGAGGATGAAATTAAATGCAGCAATACCCGCGATAACCACACTCAATCCGATTGAAAATAGAGAGTTTCCACCATAAAAATTGGATAATCCGTTTGCCCCAAATAAACCGCCAATCCACATTACCAGATAAAAGATAGCTACCCCAGCAGTAGCCATATAAATAACTTTGGTAAATAATGGAGTAGCACGTAAAACACCAGTTTTATAGGCTAACAGCATCAACGCAAATATTCCTAAGGTAATTCCCACTGCTTGCATTACAATGCCTGGGAACATGGCCTCAAAAAACATAGAGATAGATCCTAATACAACTCCTTGGGCAGCCGCATAAACGGGAGCTAAATAAGGAGAAAGGTCTTTCTTGAAGCTAATTACTAATATACTTATGAGACCTACAATGATTCCACCCCACATGTAGGACTGGATGCCATTGTTGATTGCTGTTTCTGGGTCTGCACCCATTTTGTTCCAGATCCAAATTGCTGGAACCAATAGGGTTAAAAACAACAAAATTGATTTGTCGACCGTGCCGCGCATGGTCATTGACTCGCCGTAACTTGTACCAGCCGTTGCCTTAAAGGCTTTTTCAGAAAATAATGGACTTGACATTTTTATTATTTGTTAATGGTTAATTGTTACTTCTTTCTTCCTTTATAATATTCAATTATACGCTATTTTATTCTCTAAACTCTAAACTCTCACCTCTCACCTCCACACAAATCTACCTCAATAAATGAACCGTTCCACTAAACTGATACAATTTATCTTGGAAATCGCGGAATTGGATCTGATATACATAAACGCCCTCAGGCGCCAACTTTCCGCCATACGTTCCATCCCATCCTTGTGACTCCTCAAAAAACTCCGCCAATTTTTCTCCCCAACGGTTGTATATTCTAAATTCATAGGATTTCACTCCCGAAATCAAAGGTTTGAATATTTCGTTTTGTCCTGGACCTTTCCCATTTGGCGTAAATGCGTTAGGAACAAACATAACCGGTTCAAAATACAGCGCAACATCATTACTCCATGAAACCCGATCACCTCCTAATTCATAGGCCTTGATTCGGAATCTCTGTCCATAATTATCCTCTCCATTTTCAAAGGAATCTTGACTTTCAGTAAAATAGGAATTATATAATTCGAAATTTCCCTTTCCAATTAACTGCCTATACAGCTCATAGCGCTCTACCCCATTTTCAAATCCAAGATATGGGGAGAATTTCACTGCCATACTCAAGGCTCCCGTTTTTTCACCTGTTAACAAGACCGTTGTATGCGGTTCTGAGTATAAAGTATCCCCGCAACGATTAAGCATGTATGCCCTATAATCGTAGGAATTATTATCGGGTTCCGCCGAATTGTCACTAAAGATTTGTGAATTCTGCGGTGTTTGCCCAACCTCGTTCCACAACGTATTTCCCCCATTAATTCGTCTTTGAATACGAACATTTCCATTAGGGATGGGACTATTGGCGACTCGATATTCAAATAAAATTTGTGCATCACTTCCCGGTGGAGGAGAGACCGTAACCAAGTGAGATTCAATACGGGGATTGTCGTAATCTACCCCGAGATTAATGGTATCACCCAAACAACCCTTATCGGAAATTTCTTGAACTTGCAACAATCGCAAGGCCGCAGCCGTATCCCAGGCCACCCGTGCCACATTTCCGCTCTGTGGATTCAACGTAAAACTTCCCCCAGTTAAATTCCACAAAAAGGTGCTGCTAGCAGCCCCGTTCACTTGGTATTCGTATTCGTTTCTCGGGGGGAAGCAAATTACATCGGTTCCTATGAGTTGGGTATTCAAAGGTTTGGGATTGATTTGTATTTCCACTTCATCCCAAGGCCCCACACACC
>CBFHGY010000026.1:0-24326 GCA_965655465.1 Bacteroidia bacterium
CAATAAATCTATTTTTGCATGAATTAAATATGGTGTTAATATATATTCTTTAAAACATATTGAGAAATTATTTCTCTAAGTCTCCGGGCTTAATATACTGTTTCAAAGCATTCACATATTCTTCGAAAGCTTTTATTCCCACTTTTGTAATTGAACATTTTGTTAACGGATATTTCCCTTTGTATGTTTTCTCGATCTTAATGTAGTTGGCTTCTTTTAATTTTTCTATCTGCACACTTATGTTGCCAGATGAAGCATTTGTTTTTTCTTTAAGAAACGAAAACTCTGCTTCCTCCACTGAAACTAATATTGAAATTATCGCAAGTCTTAATTGTGAATGCAGTAATGGATCTAAATTTTGAAACATTATCTTTTATACTTAGTTCAATTCAGTTTTTTTATTTGCTCTTAATATTATTCCGGGAATGATAAAAGCAAACAAAACACCAGCTGCAAGCAAAAGTAATTGAAATTGAATTGAAAAGAAAAATGAAACGACAGCAAGCGCCCAGCATACAATTGAACCAAAAATAAAGGCTTTAATTTTAAAGGCAGATCCCGACACAAAAGTGCTGAGAGCATAAAGGCATAGTATTATTGGGAAAGTATTTGTGCCAAGTTTAAATGAAAAAGTCAAAATAATGAACAATGTAACTCCAAATGCTATCCACATATTATTCATGAGGTTCTCAACGTGTGTTTTTGATAATTCTTTTTTCCTTTGTTTTTTTATAATAATGAATTGAATAATAAGTGCTACAGGAATTAAAATTATCCACCCTATTCCATTCTGAAGATATGAAGAAAGAATTAAAAAATATTGGATAATGCTTGCAATAAAGACAACGCTTCCCCAAAGAATATAATAGGGGCTATCATCATAAAATCGTCTTTGAGCAGTTCGAATCATGCTAGCGATTAAGTCGAGGTTTTGTTGAGTTGAATTTTCCATATTGATTTTATATAAACATGGCACAAATATAATCTAGTTTACAAAATAAACAAATTGATTTTCAAATCATTCTTGCCTTGAATCTCTGGTCAACCATAGAATAGTACTGTCTGAGAATTTTCAGCGTTAAAATTAGGTTTGGCTAATGCTTAAAATAAAACAAGCCCCACTTTTGTGAGACTTGTTTACGATGCTTAGGTATTGAAATTAACCGATGAAAAGCAGTTGCTTTTTTACTTTACAGTAGGACACCAACGGACAATTTTACGGTAATGCATTTTGTGACAACGCATCCAAGTTGCAAAATTTTCCTTTCCAACAATGTCCATCACGCGATTTAAGTATACCCGTTCGCAGTTTTTGATTAATCCAGCGGCAGCAGCACGTTCGCGATTGCTTTGGAGCTTTTCTTTAACGGAAATACGAATTTTACTTAATGCTTGTTGAAAGGATTCTGTAACAGCGGCAATTTTAGCATTTTTTTCGCGCTCTGTAATAGTGCCTGCTCGATAAGCGTCTTGTATCTCTTTAAGACTGTTTTTATATTTAATGAGTAACTCACGACGGTGATTCATCGCCCAACTGCGAACGACCGAATCAGATTTTCGAAGAACCCTATTATTGGCCTTCATGCACTCCATTTTTGCAATATGGGCTCTTTTTAAAGCTTCTTTTTGCTCCATAGATAAACGCAGGGCAGCTTTGCATGCATGTAAGGAAGAATCGCATTTTTTGTCCGTACCCATGCGGTCACCGCTCGGGGTGCCGGCACCGCCATTTGCTTCTGTACTGAAATAATCCAATTCAATTACATCGGGTAAACTTTGTATTAAGACGTCTTCGGTTTCAGTGGCTTCACTTATAATAGGATCTTCCATGAAAATGCCTAAATTCTCGATTTGAGCGTCAATAGTTTCATCGGGAGCAACGATGGTCTCGGGTGTAGCACATCGTTCTGTATTCGTCATTTTTTTACAAGCGCTGAATCCTAAAACCAATAGGAGACTAAAAAAAAGCGCATTCGTTGGTTTGAAATATTTCATAATGTTATCTATTTCTCTTTAAGACGCCTAAGCGCTTGTTTGGGTTGGAAAAGTAGTTGCTTTATTTTGAAATTGGGATTATTTAAAATAAAAATGACATTTTCCAACCATTTTGCTTTCAATCTCGTCGTAATTATAGAATATTGTCAAATTGGATCTCGAACAATTACTCCTCGATTGTAAAAGTGGGAAATCTCCCGCTCATAAGCAGCTTTATGAGCAGTTTTCGAAATCCATGTTTGCTCTTTGTTTGAGATATTCTAAATGTCAAGAAGATGCAGAAGATATTTTCCAGCAGGGGTTTATCAAAGTTTTCCAAAAAATCCATCAAATAATAGAACCCAAAGCATTGCCCGGTTGGCTTAAGTCTTTATTCGTAAGAGAAGCCTTAGATTTTTACAAAGCATCCCACCAAAAACAAGTTTTTGAAACTTTAAGCGATATAAATAGCGATCTTACCGTGCACAACGAGGCTATAGACGCCCTATCTATTCAAGAAATTCGAGGAGCGATAAACCGGTTGCCTCATAAATGTAGGATGGTGTTCAACCTCTTTGTAATCGATGGATTTTCTCATGCCGAAATCAGTGAAATGATGCAAATTTCAGAAGGTACTTCCAAATCCCAACTTTTTGAAGCGAAGAAACGTCTTAAACAAACCCTACTAGCGTATCAAACGCCTAACGTACCTATATCGTGAAAGAATCTTGGTTCCATAACTTACCCAAACGCTTCCATGCCGATAAGGCAGAAGTACCCGAGCATTTGTGGGATCGTATTGCCGATGGGCTGTTTGAATCGAAAATAAAATCGCGTTTTGAATCGAATTCAGAAGAAGCGGTGCCCCATGCGTTACAAGAAAAAATGCTTCAGCAGTTCGATGCCCCTGCTAAGCTTGTCAAAACGGGTTTCATGCGGTCGGCTTGGACCTATGTTATTGGGACGGCCGCTTCCCTAGTGTTGGTTTTTGGGTCCTATTTCCTTTGGAATCAAACACGACCAACTCAGGTCTCAATTTCCTTGAATACTTCAGATTCTGAAGCGAATACACGGCCTAATCGAACGGGAAAAACGGTCAATAACGAGAAAAATCCGTTAATTTCAGGTGAGGCAGCGACCGAGCTACCGAGGAATATCCCCCAGAAGAAATTTTCAGCGCATGAATCCTTGAATAATGCAGAATCGCAGGCTATTAATTCGTTTGGTTTCGGGGGAAATCCGACGCAGAACGTGAAAATTCCGATGAATGCCGAGGCCGGAAGCCGAGAGTATTCGATGATGAATGCTCAGAATTCCTATCCGGATTTGCCCCAAGAATGGGCACGGTTGGATGTGGTTTGCCTGGAATTGAAACCGACACCTATCTATTTAAATATGGAAGCCTTGCATTATCCATTACCTGGCAATAGTAAACACAATTTCTTTAAAAAGCCAAGTTCAAATGTATGGCAATTTGCCATTTGGAAGCAGGTGATGGGACCGAATTTAACCAAAGAAAAGGAGCATGGAACCCTGAGTCTTACGCCCATGCAAAGGCAATTTGGCTTAAGTGCGCGGTTGGGAAAACGAAATGGCATTAATATGGGATTTGGCGTTTTTAAGAGTCGATCCTTATACCGTGCTAACATTCAAAATGCTCCTTTTTTCAAAACACCATTGCGGGTAAATCCGTCTCGCAAGTACATTGCGGTTAAGTCGAGTTATTACAACCGGGAGTTGCCGGAAAAATCAGGGGTGTTCGTGCCTAATGGATTTCGAATCGACGATACGTTGAATTTTTTCCGTGTAAATTATTCCGAGTCTTTTGAAATTCAAGCAGTGGAAGTTCCACTTTATTTAGGATATGCAATTCACAGAGGTTCGTGGAGGTTTTTTCCCTCGTTGGGAGGGCGCGTATTTCTACCGTCTAAAATAAATTCGGAAGTCTTTGTAGAAGTTTTGAATCCTCAGAAAACGCAATTTGCATTAATAAATGAACACGAGGTCAAATCGAGGTTGAGCTTACAACCTTTTGCACAAATGGAGCTTCAATTTCAAGTTTCGAAAAAATGGCTGCTTTCTGCCAATGCACTCTTGCCTTTCCGAAACAAACGCCAAGAAGATGCGGGTTCAGACTATAGAGCACAATTAGGTTTGTGTTATGAATTTTAAAGTCCTCCTAGTTTAAAGGGGCTTTATTTACCTTTGTGTAATGCGTAAAACTCTGTTAGTATTGTTTGGATTGGCGAATGGCCTTTCGCATTTGTTCGCCCAACTAGCGGCGGGACCGATGATTGGAGCCACCGATTATAAGGAAGTAAAAATTTGGCTGCAAACCCAAAAAGCATCTCGTGTGTTTATCAAATATCGAGAAAATGAGAGTTCCCAAGAGTTGTATACCGATACCGTAATTACTAAGGCCCAAGATGCATTTACGGCCCATTTTATTGCCAATCAGGTAGAGTCGGGCAAAAAATATATGTATACGGTAAATGTGGATGGCAAGGATTTGGATATCCCCCGAAAAACAAGTTTCAAAACGCAAACACACTGGCAATACCGAACAAACCCGCCTGAATTTTCTTTTTTAGCAGGAAGTTGTGTGTATATAAATGATTCACTTACCGATAGGCCAGGAAAACCGTATGGGGGCGATTACCAGATTTTCAATTCAATGGCCAAACACGATGCCGATTTTATGTTATGGTTGGGTGATAATACCTATTATCGAGAAGTCGATTGGAATACGCGCACCGGAATGTTATACCGAAATTCCCATACGCGCCAGCTGCCTGAAATGCAGCCATTGTTGAGTAAAATGGCGCATTATGCTATATGGGACGATCATGATTTTGGACCGAATAACAGCGATCGTTCGTTTTGGAATAAAGAACTGTCTCGCGATGTATTCGCCCTTTTTTGGGCCAATCCGAGTTATGGAATCCACGGACAAGGAGGAATACATACTCAATTCACGTGGAACGATGTGGACTTTTTCTTGTTGGACAATCGGTATTTCAGAAGTGTAAATGAACGTAAAAGTGGGGAAAGAACGGTTTTGGGCAAGCAACAATTGGAATGGTTGAAGGATGCCCTGAGTTCTTCTACTGCGCCCATAAAATTTGTGGCTATGGGCGGTCAATTTTTAAGCGATGCCCAACGTTATGAGATGTATAGCAACTATGGGTTTGATGCGGAGCGATTGGAAATAATTAATTTCATACAGGAGGAGGGAATCAGAGGCGTTGTATTTATTAATGGTGACCGGCATCACACGGAGTTAAGTGTTTTGAAGACCGAGGGAAAACCGGTTATTGCCGATTTAACGGTTTCACCGCTTACAAGTGGATCGCACAAAAGTGATGAAATAAACCATTTAAGAGTGCCCGATACCTATGTATTCGATCAGAATTATGCGGAAATTTTTGTTAAAGGACCTTTAAAAAAGCGGTTTGTAGAAATTCATATTCGGGATAAAAGTGGAAAGACTTTATGGATTCAGACCTTGAATCCTTAAGGAGTAATTAAGGAATCGGTTTTAATTATTGTACGGGTCTAAATATTTTAAGTACGGATGAGATTTTTTTAGAAATTAGCATTTCTTTTAGTCTGGTTTTAAGGGGGATTTTGGATGATTTTTAGTTAAATTTCTTTCGCTAAGTATTTGATTTTTTTAGCGAGGGTCTTTTGTTTGTTAAATTTTAAATTTAATAATACTTGAAGTATTCCTCAATTATTATGAATGACCTAAACTTCAAATGAGAAGTGTTTTGTTGACACTAAGAATTTGGAGTCCTTATGAGAAAATGGAGTATGGTAGTTGGCATTGCAGCCTTAGCAGGTGTTGCATGTCAATCAGGAGAAGAGAATGTATCAAAAACTGAGGTTGTAAATGCAACCAGGTTTGAGGGAAATCGCAGGATGGCTGCTGTATTAGACAGCTTGAGTGTAGTAGCAGATTTTCAAACGAATTATTATTTAAGCGGTAAAAGAGCGGCATTTATGCTGCAAAACAAGCCAGACTTTAAAAATATTCAAGAGAAAGTACTTTGGCATACGCGTTATGCCTTAGAGTGTTTAAATGCCGGAAATGCGGCTGAGTCAATTTCGGTGTTAGAAGGCTTATTGCGAGAAATTCCGGGTACGGTATTAGAGAAAATTCGGATACCCTTGTTAAAACCTGTGTTTGAGGCGATGGCAGTTTCACATCTAAGACAAGGAGAAGACGACAATTGTGTGGCAAATCACAATGCCGAAAGTTGTATTTTACCCTTAAAAGGGGCCGCTATTCATACTAAAAAGAACGGTTCTCAACAGGCAATGGCCTTATACCACATGCTTTTAGATGTGTATCCCAAAGATGTGCAATTGCGCTGGTTAATGAATGTTGCGGCGATGACATTGGGTGAATTCCCACAAGGAGTTCCTGCAGCGTACCGGATTGATTTTACGTCTGTAGATACCAAAATTTCAAACTTTTTACCCTTTTCGAATGCCGCTACGGATTTGGGATTAGATGTAAAAGGATTGTCGGGAGCGGGTATTATTGAAGATTTTAATGGAGATGGATTTATGGATGTGTTTGCCAGTTCCTATGGCATTAAAGATCCCGTGAATTTATTTTTCTCTGATGGGAAAGGAGGCTTTATAGATGTAACTGATTCCGCACAATTAACAGGAATTACCGGTGGATTGAATGCCAAACAAGCCGATTACAATAACGATGGCTTTATGGATATTCTAATTTTGCGCGGTGCTTGGTTGGATAAGGGTGGAGAATGGCCCAACAGCTTGCTGCGCAATAATGGAGATGGTACATTCAGTGATGTTACATTTGAATCGGGTATGGGTAAGAACTTTTTCCCTACAGAAACTGCTGCTTGGGCAGATGTGAATAACGATGGCTGGGTAGACGTTTTTATCGCTAACGAAAACAATGCAAATAACGATCACCCTTGCGAATTGTATATCAATAACGGAGATGGTACATTCACCGACAAGGCCAAAGAATGGGGCATGGATGGCAATTTTGGATATGCAAAAGCTGCAAATTTTGCCGATTTCAATAACGATGGTTGGATGGACTTGTTTTTGGGTTGTTTAGGTCAAGAAAACTATGTTTTTATGAATCGGGGGAAGCAAGAAAACGGCAGTATAAAATTTGAGAACATTGCAGCGAAGGCGGGTTTAACGAAACCGTTGATGTCGTTTCCTGCAATTGTTGCAGACTTTGACCATAATGGTTTTCCGGATATATTGACTACATCGTTTCCGTTAGATCGCTTGGATTTTGTTGCGGAGGATGTGGGAAAGGAGTTTTTAGGAATACCCAATCCAAGTGTAGAGAAAACCAAGTTGTTCTTGAATTACGGGAACGAAATTTTTAAAGATGTAAGTAAGTCATGGGGCATCGACAAAATGATTTATGCGATGGGTTTCAATGCGGGAGATTTGAACAACGACGGTTGGATTGATTTTTATGCGGGCACAGGAGCATTTGCTTTTACAACCTTGGTGCCAAATCGGGTATTTTTAAATCGGCAGGGACTTGGCTTCGATGAGGTTACCGGCAGTTCAGGAATGGCCCATTTGCAGAAAGGTCATGGAATTGGATTTGGTGATATCGACAACGATGGAGATCAGGATGTATATGTAACTTTAGGCGGTGCCGTTGAGGGCGATGATGCCCACAATGCGTTATTTGTAAATCCAAATAAGGTTCAAAATTGGGTGCGCCTGCAATTAATAGGTTCAGCAAATAAGAATATCATTGGGGCAAGAGTGAAGCTTTCCTTGAAAGGGGGGGCTGGACAATCGGTAGAACGGTTCTATACGGTAGGAGACGGCGGAACATTTGGATCGAACAGTATGGAACTTGAAATCGGCTTGGGCGATGCTACATCCATTAACCAGGTAGAAGTCCAGTGGCCAGGTAGGGGCATTTCCAATTACAAGACGACAACAATTAATAAGGCATGGGAATTGCATGAAGAGGCCAATAAAATTAAGCCTAGAATGCTCGTGGCGAATCCTTTAAAAGGGAAAGCCGGATCAAAGGCATGTTGTAAATAAGCAATATTATCATTGTGTTAAATCTCCCAATGTTATGTAATTGTTAAAATAAGGTTTCTAATATTGCAGAGAAATTGAATCATCATGGCCCTGAACAACATTTTTAGCATCTTCTTACCTAAAGATAAGATTTTCTACAATCTTTTTGAGCAAACAGGTAAAAACGTAGCCGATATCGGCAAGAAACTTAAGGAATTTGTAAATGAAACAGATCCTGCAAATCGAGCCCGAATTCATACGGAAATGGAAGATTTGGAGCATCGCAACGATGAGGTAACGCATCAAATTTTTCAAGAATTGGGTAAAAATTTCATCACCCCCTTTGATCGTGAGGATATCCATTATTTGACCACGGCTATGGATGATGTTGTGGATTATATTTATGCATCGGTAAAGAAAATTCATTTTCATGATGTAGATCCTAACGATGAAGGTATACGCAAATTGGCGGAAGTTATTTGTGAAGGCGCTAAAGAAGTGAGTCAAGTAATCATGCAATTGAGAGAACTTAAGCGTCCGGAGAAAATCATGGAAGCAATTGTTCGCATTAATAGTTTAGAAAACCATGCGGATAAGATTTTCGATAGCTGTATCAAGGAATTATTTGATAATGAAAATGATTTTAAAAACCTCATACGCCGCAGAGAGGTGTATACGGTAATGGAAGTTGCAACCGATAAGTTTGAGGATGTAGCGAATGTTATCGAAACGATTATTGTGAAATACGCATAATATCACGGCAATGACAATGGTTGTATTAATCATCGTTTTGGCTTTGGTATTTGACTATATCAATGGCTTTCACGATGCAGCAAATTCAATTGCTACGATTGTAAGCACAAAGGTTCTAACGCCTTTTCAAGCAGTATTATGGGCTGCTATGTTTAATTTTGGTGCTTTTTTTCTTTTCAAGGACCATGCGGTTGCCAATACCATTAGCAAAACAGTTGTCAATAACTTCATTTCCTTAGAAGTTATTTTAGCAGGCTTGTTAGCGGCTATTTTCTGGAACCTATTAACCTGGTGGTACGGTATACCTTCATCTTCTTCGCATACCTTAATTGGGGGATTTGCCGGTGCTGCTTTGATGCATGCTTTTGCAGAAAAGGGTATGATGCCCTTATCTGATGTGGTTGCCTCAGATAAAATTATGAAAACCGTTTACTTCATTGTGCTCGCACCTGTGATGGGTATGATGATTTCGGCCTACATAACCTTAGTCACAATAAAAAAGAATTATTGGGGCAGGCTCTCTTTCATGATTGTATCCTCCTTAGCGGTCTTTTTCATGTTCAGCTATTTTATGGATCAAAAATTGGAGGAAAATCTTTCAAAATTTTACAGAGTAGACTATTATAAAAAGGCATTAAAGAATAATCCTGATGATGCTCATTTAAAGGTAAATTATGAAACGGCTAAAGAACATTTCGAGGCTTCATTGCCTTATCTTGCCGATTATAAATCCAAAGGCGGGGATTATGTCGTTTCGCAAATACTAGAGAATGTGGATGTTTCTGATGTGAAAATCAATAAACAACGAGAGGTTGCTGAAAGATTTTTATTTTACGAACAATTAAAAAAGGATGCATATTTCGATGCTAGTAAGCAAGCATTGCTGGATGATGCAGAATTAAAACTTGCGGCATCTTTGGTTTATTTCCAACAATTAGATTCACTTGGTGAAGTACAAACGGCTAAAAATGTTGCGTCTATTTTAGGTCTTGGTGCTGAAAAGGAAGCTAAATTTATCGCAAAATATAAAATTGATGCAGGTAACTCATTAAAGAAGGATTTGGCAAAAGCAGATAATCGGATGCTTACCAATATCATGATGGTTATGTTTGGAGTATTTGCTTTGGTTTATTTTTATGTAGAGAAAATCAAAGTGCCTACTGCGGCTAAAATGCAAAACATGTTTAAAAAGCTTCAATTGTTATCCTCTGCTGCGTTTAGTTTGGGTCACGGTGGTAGCGATGCCCAAAAAGTAATGGGTATTATCGGTGCAGCTATGATTGCCAATGGAGATATCATTGACTTCAAAGAAATTCCCAATTGGGTGCCATTAGCCTGTTATACCGCTATAGCATTAGGTACATTAAGTGGAGGATGGAAAATTGTAAAAACAATGGGAACTCGCATAACAAAGGTAACGCCTTTAGAGGGCGTTGGAGCAGAAACTGCAGGGGCAATTACGTTGTTTTTAACCGCTCAGATGGGAATTCCTGTGAGCACAACGCATACCATTACCGGATCGATCATTGGTGTTGGAGCAACAAAAAGATTAAGTGCTGTAAGATGGGGGGTAACGCGTAGTTTGATGTTTGCTTGGATAGTGACCATCCCGGTTTCTGCTTTGATTGCAGGATTGATTTATTTATTGGTGCGTTAGCATAACATTTTCTTAACATAAAGAAAACACTGCAATAATTGCAGTGTTTTTTTTTACCCTCAATTTTGCATTCGTAACAATTACGTAATGATAAAGACATATATCAAGAACATAAAAGTAATATTTACTTTATGTATGATGGTTTCTGCATTGGGTTTGAAGGCAGAAATTGACACCTTAGCACAGCCTACTAAACTGGATTTAGGGTTTCAGCCCAAATTGGGCGATTTTACACAAACCACATTAAAGGAAGTCCAAAAATTGGCTTGGTTTGAAAAAGTATCATTAGGTGGATATATTCAATTGCGATACAATCGTTTGTTTGAAACCAACCCTGATTTGACCTGTGAGCAATGCGATAAAAGTATTGGTGGAGGGAATGGTTTTTTTATCCGTAGAAATCGTTTAAGAGTTGCTGGTATGGTACATCCTCGCATGTTTATGTATGTTCAGCTTGATTTTGCGAGTAGCACGAGTACAACGAATATTCATTACGCTCAAGTAAGGGATGCCTATTTCGATTTGGGGTTGGTGGCCGATAATTCATGGCGCTTGCGTTTTGGTCAAAGTAAAACGCCTTATGGTTTCATTAATATGCAAAGCAGTCAGAATCGGCTCAATTTAGATCGAGACGATGCGTTAAACAGTGGATCGGCAAATGAACGCGATTTAGGGGTGTTTTTATATTGGGCACCCGTTTCTAGACGTAAATTGTTGAGCGATGTGGTTCGTTTGGGATTAAAGGGATCTGGTGACTATGGTTGCTTCGGTTATGGGGTATATAACGGTCAAAATGCGAATAGACCAGAATTGAATAATTCCATGCATCAAGTGGTGCGTTTTTCATGGCCTTTTTACTTAGGAAATCAGATTCTAGAAGCAGGCGCACAAGCATATCAAGGAAAATTCACTTTGCCAAGTGTAAGTAGCGGGGTCAAAGCCCTTTCGGATCTAACTTATAACGATCAACGCGCCGCTGCCAGCTTTGTACTTTATCCAAAACCCTTTGGTATTCAAGCGGAATACAATATTGGAGAAGGACCGGAATTTAATAAAATTACAGATTCCATAGAGCTCACACCTATTAAAGGAGGATATGTGATATTGAATTATCAGTGGAAATATAAAGGACATATTATACATCCATTCTTTAGGTATACATATTACGATGGAGGAAAGAAGCACGAGAGAGACGCACGTTCTTACGAAGTGAAGGAAACTGAATTTGGTGTTGAATGGATTCCCTTTAAAAACTTTGAATTGGTCGCTGCTTACAACATTGCCGATAGGAGATATGAAGACTTCTCCAAACAAGACAACCACCAGGTGGGTCGATTTATGCGCCTTCAAGCCCAACTTAATTTTTAAATCTTGAGGAATTATTTGGAATTAGTCTAAATTGAAATTAGATTTGCGCTTACGTAGAATCAATCTAAATAAGCGCATGTTTTCCCCCAAAATACAGATAGGCGTCCTTTTCCTTTGCTCGGCAATGAACTTGCTTCCTGCACAAACGAGTAAAGACACCACGATTATTGGAAATGGAAGTGCCGTGGCACCGGTTGAAATGGAGTCGGTAACCATCTTAGCTCCACGCAAAGATGTGGGTCAAGTAGTTCATTTAAGCGGTTCAGAGGTTTTACTTCGTGAACAGGAGTTGCGCCGTTTTGATCAGGTAGACGGAAATCAGATCCTTCAAACTTTACCTGGAGTATACACGCAACAAGAAGATGGATGGGGTCTGCGTTTGAACGTAGGTTTGCGTGGAACGGGAGTATTGCGTTCCAGTCGTGTAACTCTGATGGAAGATGGGGTTCTAACGTCCCCTGCACCGTATGCCTCTCCTGCAGCGTATTACACGCCCGCAATGTGGAAGTACCAAAATATTGAAATTCTAAAAGGTTCGGCTCAACTTATAACCGGCCCTCAAACTACAGGGGGGGCTATCAATATGGTAACGCCGGTATTGGATGAAGTAAACGACTTGAAAGTATCTACGGCTTGGGGGAATTGGGGACAAAACAGACATGCCTTGGTTGGGGAATTTAAAATAGCCTCAAGAACTTCTATAGGCTTGGCCATTAATCAGAGCGGTGCAAGCGGATTTAAGGAGTATAATGGCAAAGCGGCAGGGGGATATTTACTTCGCGATGGATATTTGAAAATAGGCCACCACCTCGATGAAAAAGACATGCATCATCTGGAATTGGTGATAGGGGGAACCCAAGAACGTTCTAACCAAACCTATTTGGGATTAAACCTAAATGACGCCTTGAAATTCCCACAGAAACAGTACTTAGGAGCCATGAATGATAGCATGTTCATGGATCGATTGATGGGGCGTTTTTCGTATACTCTGAATCTGAAAAAGGGATGGTTTAGAACGGATATATATCGACATCAAATCAACAGAAATTGGTACAAATTAGATAAAGTTAATTCTGGAAATGGAGCTGTGGGAATTGCGAATATTCTTATGGATCCCAGCAAATACGCACAAGAGTTTGCTGCCATCGATGGTCGCGGTGGTGACTCTGCTCTTGCGGATATAAAAGCCAACAATCGTGAATATTACAGTCAAGGTATTCAATTTAGAGGAACTTTTACCCATAGTTTACAAGCGGTAAAAATCACCCATGAAGCAGGGTTGCGATTGCACAGTGATGGGGAAGATCGCTTTCAATGGACAGATAAATTTTCAATGGGCAATGAGTTGAAATTATTGAGTTATGGGGCTAAAGGAGCTGCTGGTAATCGCATAGATTGGGCTGCTGCTCAAAGTGCCTATTACAGAGCTACAGCAAGCATATCGGGATGGACATTACAAGCAGGATTAAGAGCGGAGCAAATTCGCACCTATCGGGTAGAGTTTGGCAATGCAAACCCAGATCGAAACGAAGATAAAATGATCGTAACGAGCAATCCTACTAAAGTGCTTTTGCCTGGAATTTCCTTAAACAAGGCTTTAGGAAATTGGGTTGCCTTCAGTGGTTTACATAAAGGATTTACACCCGCCGGATCCAAAGAAGGTGTATTGCCAGAAAGTAGCACGAATAGCGAATTGGGTATTAAGCATGCCCGCTTACCCCTGCAATTAACGGCCTTTCACAGTCGGTATGACCGTTTATTAGGATCGGATATGGCAGCTTCAGGTGGAACCGGAACGGGTGATATGTTCAATGGAGGTTCGGCATTGGTTCAAGGTATCGAAGCTCGCGCCGGATACCAATTTCATGGAATTGAAATTACGGCAAACGCAACATTTACCGACGCGCATTTTACGGATTCCTTCCAAAGTGATTTTGAAGAATGGAACGATGTTCAAATCAACGATGAGTTGCCTTATGTACCAAAAATTCAGGGCGGTATTGTTGTTGGATATTCCCATAAAAACTATCAAGTATTTTCTCAATCGGTTTACCAATCTGCACGCAGAAGTATCGCAGGATCTGGGGCTCACGATTTGCCTGCTTCCTGGGTACATAATTTAGGCGCTTCATACCAAATCGCACATTGGATGTTCAAGTTAAGTGCTCAAAACTTACTAAACGGTCAGCATGTAGTCGCGGCGCGACCTGCGGGTTATCGATTGTACGCCCCTAGAATGATTTTGGCAACGGTGGTATTTACCTTATAATCTAGGAAAAAGGATTCAAAAGGAATCGTTTAGAAATGTGTTGATAATGAATCGATAATGTTTTTTATAGGAAGTGGTATTCTAATATTAAATCGATAATTGTACGACGCCACTGATTCAATGGAATGAAAGCTCCATTTGGAACAACTTTACAGGAAATTTAAACAAGCTGAATATCGCTTAAAATAAAAAAGAGCTGCTCAAATGGCAGCTCTTTTTTATTTTAAGCGATATAGATTTAGAGTTTCTTACCGTTTATTGTAAGGGAAACTTTTATTGCAAGTGGCAAACCACCTAAGTCTAAAGTTTCATAAAAATCAGGAGCTTTCATGCTGACATTATTTCCACTGAATGAAACTTCAAATTCCTGATAGTCCGTCATGTCTGTTGGGTCTTCAAAAATTTTCAAAGTTGGAGCGTTGTAGGTGTAAGTAGCCGTATCGATTTCGATCATTCCAGCATCATTACTTGTTGTAATCACCTTGCCGTCTGATTTAAAGTCAATAACGGATTGACCAGCAACGTAGGTTTCAGTAACCGTAGTGTCTAAAAGCATGCCATTTGTCATACTGTCTTGAACGCGGGTTGTGAAATCAGTAATTTCCCATTTAGCCACTATAGGGCTTGAGGTTGTGTTGTTGTTGTCGGTTGGTTGATCGTCGGTACAAGCAGAAAATCCGAATGCGATTACTGCTGCCATTCCAAATAAATATTTTTTCATAAAATTTGTCTTTTCGCCACAAATATAGTCAAATGGGTGAATTTACAAGAAGACCATTAATTTAACTGGGCATCGAGTGTATCAAGAAATTGATTGGCGATGTGTATATGCTCGGCTTTTTTCTCTTCCGACATTTTATCAAAGGTAATAACCATCATGCCTAAGCGCGGATTCTGCTGAAAAAATTGTCGATTTTCCTGGATGAAACGCCAAAATAGCCCATCCCAAATTTGATGCCAATTTTCTTTTTTCTTTGGGAAGTCTGACATTTTTATGATGTAATTAGAGCCTGAGAAATAGGGTTTCGTTGTAATAATTCCTCCATCGGCAAATTGAGACATTCCATAAATATTGGGGACCATAACCCAATCATACGCATCGATAAATAGCTCCATAAACCACCGATAGACTTCATCGGGGTGAAATTCACATAATAAAAAGAAATTTCCCAGCACCATAAGTCGTTCAATATGATGTGCATATCCGGTTTGTAAAACTTTCTTGATTACAGTGTCTACGGGTTCAATACCAGTGGTACCATTATAAAAGGATTTGGGGATTTTGCGTTTGAAATTCCAAAAATTAGAACAGCGTTGTTTGCGTCCTTCACGATGGTAAACGATGCGCATGAATTCTCTCCAGCCAATTATTTGACGAATAAATCCCTCTGTGGAATTGATAGGAATTTGCTTAGATTGTGCAAAGTCTAGGGTGCGGGAAACGATGTATTCCGGACTGATGAGTCCAATATTTAAGGCTGGGGTGAGTACCGAATGATATAAGAAATGTTCATGTGGATTTTTTCCGAAAGCATCTTCGAATTCGCCAAAATTCAGGAGTCTTTCGTTTAAAAATTGTTCAAATGCAGCATGTGATTCTTCATGAGTGGTAGGATAAAAATACCCTTGCTCTTCAAAATGGGAAAGGCTCCCCCAGGTGTTGGGGTAATGTTCTAATATATAAGACTTAGCTAACTGATAATCGCTATTTAATGGGGCCAAGGAAACATGGGGGAAAACGGACTCTTTGGGATATGTTTTTCGGTTTTCTGAATCGTAAGTAAGTTTCCCACCGAGAGGTTTTTGATTTTCATCCATTAAAATATCCAAACGCTTTCTTTGAAAGGCATAGAAATCTGTTTGGAAATAGCGCTTTTTTTGATCGAAAAATGCATATCCTTCTGCAATAGGTGTGATAAAATTGGGATTGGCATGAATCTTAAAATCTACGCTGCAGCCTTTCAAACCCGCCCGGATATGTCGGCTGAGCCAATCGTCCTCTGGCTCTATAACATGGATCGAGGAATAGGATTTACAGAGGTCTTGAAATAGGTTTTTGGCATTGCTTAAGGGCGATTGTGCGTTAATGTATCTTACCGGAATGCCTTTTTTCATGAGGGATTCCGCGTAGCGCATCATACTCATTCGGTGGAACACCAACTTCGCAATATGGAATTTGTATTGATTGAAAATCAGATCGCTTTCTACGATCACCACATTAGGTGCCGCATCAACTGCCGGATTGACTTCGAAAAGTTGATGGGGAAATACAACGCTTATAGAATCCACTATTAAGAAACAAAAATCGATTGAAAAGGTTAGGCGGGTCTTGCATATTATTCGGTTTTGCTTTTTCATTAGTCGATTACTTGTATTTGAATGCTTGTTTTAGTGGTAACTTGCGTTTTTAATGAAAAAGTTTCTTTTTGGAGTATTGGGTTTATTGGCAAGCTTGCCATTAATTGCTCAAGGGTTTGGGAACATGCGTTTTACGATACAAGGAAACGTGATGGATGCAACGGGCAAAGGCATTGGAAATGCGGATGTACAACTTTACATATTGCCAACGGATTCACTTGAACGCTTAGTTGGAGGTAATCTTTTGTTACAATGGATTGAAGGGCAGGAGCGGGCTTTTTTAAATATGCAGACCGATCCAGAGGGGGTATTTTTGGGAAATATTCCGAGGGAAGCTTTCCAGGCTTTGCGAGAAAAAGGAATTAGTCTTCGGGAATCACGTATTGTTTTAAGTGCAAAGGCTAGCGGATTTGAATCTGCTATTAACCTTGTAAAGCCTGAGATGCAACGTGGAGATGCAGGAATTACATTAAATTTAGGGACGACCAATTTATTGAAAAAAGAGGAACGCATTGAAGCGGTTGAAATTAAAACGAAAGCCATTGAAATGAAAGGTGATACCGCTGAGGTAAACGCATCAAATTATAAAGTAAATCCGGATGCAAGTGCCGAAGATTTGGTGCGTAAAATGCCGGGTGTAGTGCAAAGAAATGGAGAGATAGAAGCCCAAGGCGAGAAAGTGGCTCGAGTTTTGGTTGATGGGAAACCCTATTTTGGAGAAGATCCTAAAGCAGCTTTAAAAAATGTACCTGCAGACGCCATTTCCAAAATTCAAATTTACGATGCCCAATCGGAGCAAAGTCAATTTACGGGTTTCGACGATGGGAATTCTACCAAAACCATGAATATTATTACCAAAACAGGTTTTAAAAATGGACAGTTTGGCAAGTTTTATGGTGGAGTAGGTCAATCAATTGAAGGCACAGGCGATGCTACTAAATACAAAACAGGCGCTACTTACAACACATTCAATGGCGATAGAAGATTGTCGATTTTATTTCAATCGAATAATATCAATGAACAGAATTTTGCCTTTGATGATATTTCTGGGGCTTTTGGGGGCGGAAATTTCGGCAGAAGGGGAATGGGAGATTTTTTTGTTGCCGGAAATGAAGGAATAACCCAATCGACACTTATGGGTTTGAACTACGCAGATAAGTGGGGTAAAAAATGGAATGTAAGTGGAAGTTATTTTTTCAGCAATGCGATGAATACCAATAATAGCAATACCGATAGGGTGTTTATTACGGGTGGCGCGAGCGATGATTTTGGTTTGCGTTATACCGAGTCGGCAGCTCAAAGCAATGCTAATTTGCAACACCGATTCAGTTCACGATTAGAATGGAACATCGATACGAATGACCGTATAATCCTGCAACCGCGTTTCACCTTACAGCAGTCGGAACAAAAAACACCCACATTCGGGCTTTCTCAAACTGCCGATTACGGAACGCTCATTAGTTTAATGAATAATGTATTTAGCAGCAACAACGATGGGGTAAATGGGGCATTTGAAATAGATTATTTACATGCTTTTGATAAACGAGGACGCTCATTGGCTATTGAACTTATCCCTAGTTACAATGCTTCGGGTGGAACTTCACTCTTAGATAATAGACTTTACAGATTGAGCGATACATCTATTAGGCAGCAAGAAACCCGACTAGATCAAGGAGTATATGGAATGGCCACAGAAATAGAATTTACCGAATCTATAGATTCATTTCACAGCATTTTATTTACCTATGAAATGAATATCAATCAAAATAATAGTGATCGATTGAATTATATACCCGCTTATTTGGGAGGAACTTATGAGCTCTTAGACACGGTTTTATCGAGTAGTTTTCAAAATGGATATAGCCGGCATGCAGGAGGATTGCGATTACAGCGAAAAAAGAATAACATAGATTTGAACATCGGTGTAGATGCCCAATGGGCTTATTTGAATGGAGAACAAGAATTTCCTAAAAAATTAGAGATTAACAGGCCTTTCTTCTCTGTATTGCCTCAATTAACCCTAAGAACCGGTAAGCGAGGAGCAAATGGAATCCGACTGTATTACAGAACTTCGAATAACGCACCTTCGGTAACGCAGTTGCAGGATGTAATTAACAATTCCAATCCTTTGCAATTAACAACAGGAAATCCAAATCTAGGACAGGATTATCAGCATCGATTGTTTACGCGCTATTTCAATATGGATGCCAAAACGGGACGGATGTTTTTTGCTTTTATACGGGGAACGGCAACCAACAATGCACTTACAACTTTAACCCAAATTGCCAGTTCTGGCAGCGCTGGAATACGTATTCCGAGCGGAGACTCCATTTACATATTAAGGGCGGGTACGCAACTTTCCAAGCCAGTAAACCTTGATGGCGCTTTCAGCTTGGGTAGTCGTTTGAATTGGTCAAGACCTATTTTAAATAGTAAGGCAAATTTGAATACGGGTTTGTCTTTTGATTACCGTGAAACGCCTAGTTTAATTCAAATAGACGATGCAGAGCCGCTTCGGAATACCAGTAAAAATCCAGGTATAACGTTTGATTTGGGTTTGGGTTCTAATATTAGCGAACGTATTGATTTTAATTTAAACAGTGCGACATCCTATAATCAGGTTGTTAATACCTTACAAAGCAGCTTAAATCAAACCTATTGGATTCAACGTACGGGGCTTCAAATTAATTGGATGCCCAAGGGTAAATGGGTTGTAAATACGGATATCAACCATCAGTTATACAGCGGATTTCAGGCAAATTTCAATCAATCTATATATTTATGGAATGCAAGTTTGGGTCGTAAATTTGGCAAGAAAAACGAGTGGGATTTTCGTTTACAATTTTATGATTTGTTAAATCAGAATCAAAGTATTATTAGGAATGTAAATGAAACCTATTTTGAGGATGTTAGAACAACGGTTTTAACCCGTTATGTAATGGTTCAATTAACCTATAATCTGCGCGCATTTAAAGGAAAGTCGGATGAGGATGAAGGCATGAATACCATGCACAAAATGTATTATCAACGCATGTATAAGCGCTAATAAATACATACTTTTTTATAATATATCAGGATTTCTGGTGTGTAAGGTGGTGTAAAATATAATCATATTTGTTTTAAACATTTAATGGGCCTATAATTGCGTAAGCTTCTCAAAATGTTGAAATTTAATATAGCCCTATGCTGCCTGTTGCTCCCCACGCTACTATTGGGTAATGATTTAAGAACACCACCCTTAAAGAAGCAAGACGACGCTTTAAGTAAGGCATTCTTGAAATACGGTCCTAAAACAGGATTTTCTAAATGGGACGATTACGAGCCTTATGATGAACCCAGTTCGGGGCAATGGACTTTTGGGGGGAATTCCATTATCAGTACCAGTCAAGCGCAATTCTCGAATTGGCAAGGGGGTGGTGAAAATTCTATTGCCATTTCAACCTCTCTGAGTTTGAATTTGGCATATTCTAGTGAGAAATTCAATTGGGAATCGAATATGGATGCTGGTTATGGTATCATGTTGCAAGGTAAAGAAGGGCAATGGTTTAAAAACGACGATAGGCTAGAAATTACCACCAAATTTGGTTTACGGGCAAATGACAGGTGGTTTTATACGGGCTTGGTCTCTTTTGGATCGCAATTTCAACCGGGATATTATAATCTCGGCGATGTGGATCCAATTTCAGAGTTTTTATCTCCGGGTTATATCATGGGTTCTCTGGGATTTGACTTTGTACCTAATTCTAAATTAAGTGTCTTTTTAGGTCCCGTTACCAGTAAAAATACCATAGTTCTTAACCAAAATCTCGCCAATCAAGGTGCTTACGGTGTAGAACCCGGTGAATATGATTATTTTACGGGGGAGTACACTACTTTAGGTAAAAATTCCCGTTCAGAGGCGGGTGGTTCTATGCGCGTGGAATATAATGAGCCCCGTATTGTTAAAAATGTGGGCCTTCAAAGTCGTTTGGTTTTATTCTCTAATTATATTGAGAAGCCGGGAAACATTGACGTCGATTTTGAGAATACCTTCAATTTGCAAGTCAATGAATTTATAAGCACCAACCTAATTCTACATTTTATATATGACGACGATATTCAAATCGCGTTGGATGAATTGGGAGAGCGTACAGGGCCAAGATTGCAGTTCAAGCAGGTATTGGCAGTAGGATTGAATATCAATATCGGCGGTTCCGGCTATTAATATTCCGGAAACGGATTGGGTTTTTTCTGTGCAGCCGTGGTATATGGGAAAATAATGATGGATATTTCGTGTGTGAGCGGAAGACCTGAATTTTTTACCGATAAATTCCAATCATTCGAATATCCTATATAATAACGATCGTATCGGGCTCCGAAATAATAGTTTAATGCGAAAGCCTGTTCTGAATATGCCTCTGTGTTTTGAAGTCCGAGTCCCATTCGGAAATTATCCTTAAGCCCGTTTATCATAATCGATCTGGATTGAGATTCGGGCAAAATAAGGTATTGAAGGCTGGGCATTATTTGCATACCCGATTCAGATGTATACAGAGAATACCCTGCTTGAACATTGATATTTAATGGGAGGTTTTGTCCGCCTTCTTGGAAGAATGAAATATCGGGTTGATTGATATTAAAGGCAGATACGCCCAAAAATCCTTTGTTTCCATACATCATCATTCCAGCGGAAACATGAAAAACATTCCTCGTTAAACTGGCATTGGGTTCCTCCGTCGGAATTACAAATCCCGTATTGGCGGCGTTAATTTGATCTTCCCAAAAAAAGCGGTCGGTTCCAAAATTTAATGAAGAAAATTGCGCCATTAATCCTGTTTTTAAATGTAGGTTTTTTCCTATTTTTAAATCGTAAGCATAGCCCAAGTGTGCGGAGATATGAGAATATTTAGATCTTCCTTCAGATCCCGATAATAAATCGGTGGTAAAAACTCCAGCGCTGTATGCTGCATTGGTTTTTCCTATAGGTGCATCTATAGATAAGGATTGTGAAAATAAACGCTTGCCTAAACCCAGCCATTGTGCTCGGGTTCCTGAGCTAATGCGAGCTGCATGTTCGTCGTTAAGGATTCCTGTACCAATTAAACCAGGATTGCTTAAAGTTCTTTGTGCAAAAGCTTGACGAAATTGCAAGTTTTGCGCCTGTGAAAAATTCACTTGAATTAATGCCGATATAGTGACAATTAAAGAAGGAACAGTTAAATTATTAATCCATTTTCGCACGATACAAACTTAAGTAATTCAATTGAAAAAACTAATTGAAGTAGTGGTAGAAAGTGGTTTGGTTAAACCTATGGACTTCAAAAGTTATAAATTATTATATAAAATTAGCCCCAGTCTGCTCAAATATATACAGAATGTCTGTTTGATACTCCATTAAGAAAAAGAATTTGTTTAAGTTTGCGTATACATCGTTTATTGTGATGCTTTTAAAATCAAAACAACACCTGAAATATATCATGAATCTTAAGTTTAATTTAACGTTAAAATCATTGTTGTTGATCATAAATACCTCTTTGGCTGGAATGTTATTAGCCCAAGATAGCGTATACGTTGCATATTCTCGGGTGGATTATCATACGGCTGGCCGAGATTATTTTTCAAATATCACTTCCGACGCAGCAGGCGACATCTATTTTTGCGGTCGGTTCCAGCAAAATATTTCTTTCGACAATTCAGGAAATCATGATTATGTGTCTTTAGGGTCTTCAGATTTTTTTATCGTCAAATCAAAATCTAATGGTGATGTAATATGGTCTAAGTCCTTGGGAACAGCCGGGGGTGATGATGGGGCTAATGCCATGTATGTTACGGATTCTAATTATTTATATGTAGTAGGTTATACTGCGGATACGCTTGATTTTAATCCTTCGGGATCTCCTTACAAAGTACATCCCGGTACTTTTGTTTTGAAATTGGATACGGCCGGTGATTTTATCTGGGCCAAATCTTTTGGTATAACCACCGCTTCTAAATTGTTTGTTTCCGATTCAGGGTACCTTAATATTATAGGAACATTTACGGGTGCAAACATCGATTTCAATCCCGATACTACGGTCGTTTCCAGTATTTCAACCAATGGAAATGAGGATGTTTATATATTGAAATTAAATGCCTCGGGCGAATATATTTGGTCCTATAATATTGGTTCAGGTAAAGTGGATGTTGGAACAGATATAGTTGGAGATAAAAAAGGAAATACGTTTGCTACGTTTTATTACACGGAAACTGTGAAAATCCCCAATAATACCAGCGGTACCAACTACAATGCTGGCACGGGTCGTGACGGCGGGGTGTTGAAATTGGATGCTTCTGGTCAGAAAGTATGGTTTGCCCCGCTAACTGGGGTGTCTGGGGTAGTTAATCCGACAAGTATTGTTCATACCGATTCTAATTTCATTTATATAGCAGGATTAACAGAAAATTATCTAGATATGGATCCGGCCAGTGGAACTGGGGATACCTTAAAGCCAAACGGTACGGATGCTTTTATCATTAAGCTCGACAGTTTTGGTCAGTATATTTGGGGAAAAGGAATTGGAGGGAAATCCACAGACCGGATTAACGATTTAATCTATGATGAAATAAATCATAAACTGTGGTTCACGGGCCAGTTTACCGATTCTATGGACCTGGACCCCAATGTTGGTACTTTTGATGTTAGCTTATCTTCCGATTTAAAGTCGGATATTTTTTATGGATCCTTGGATGCTTCAGGGAATATAGATAAAGGTGGGTCTGCAAAAGGTACTCCTTCAAGTGGGGTCGGAATCGCAAAAGTGAATAACGATCGATTCGTAATTGGAATACAAGAAACCAGCACGCTTGATGATTTTGCGATTATGGAAATTGGAGAAAGGGATTGTAAAACTTTAACCTCGCAGGTATCATTAAGTTCAAATACCCTTTGTTTGGGTAATTCCTTGAATATTAGCAATACGTCTCTTGATTCTAATGGATTATTGCTTTCGTATTTATGGAATTTTGGAGATGGCAATTCTTCAAGTAGTGAAAATCCTACGCATACATACGCCACATCCGACAGTTTTGAAATTACCTATGAATTAACCAACAGTGCAGGTTGTGTGAAACGTGACACCTTTACCGTTACCGTAATTAATTACAAGGCACAAATTCGGGTAAACGATGGGGCCCAATGTTTAGCGGGAAATGCATTTGTATTTTCCGATAGCTCCTATTCGGTACCCGTGAATTTTAGAAGTGCGAGTCGTACATGGTCGCTTCCGGGTCACAAAACAGGAGTGGATTCCATTCTTACATATTCATATACCGCAGACTCTTTGCAGTATGCCGTTAAGTTAAGTAGCGTTTCAACCCTTGGATGTACGGCAGATACCACTATTTATGTAAATGTTTACGCACAACCAACGGCTGGTTTAACTGTGAATGATACCAATCAGTGCTTCGTTTCGCATAGTTTCGATTTTACGAATGCTTCGGTTTCAAATCTAACCGATCCGTCACTTTCCTATGCGTGGGAATTTGGGGATACCACTACAAGTACTGCCGTAAATCCAAGTAAGGGGTATCTCACACCTGCGAGGCGGACGGTAACCCTGATCGCGGTAAATGCGGAAGGTTGTGCTGATACTACCAAGACCTTGGTAACGGCATCGCCAAATCCGAATGTTGATTTTACAATCAACGACGATAGTCAGTGTGAAAATAATAATGCGTTTACCTTTACGAATTCATCAAATGTTGGTTTAGGTACCACGTTATCCTATAGTTGGAATTTCCCTGATGGCAATTCTGCTACAACATTAAATGTAACCAAGCCACTTATAATTACGCGTGGAACACATTCCGTAAAATTAATTGCAACGTCCCAAGCTGGCTGTAAGGATTCGGTTTCAAAAAATATAACTACTTTGGCAA
>CBFHGY010000027.1:0-295 GCA_965655465.1 Bacteroidia bacterium
TGTCCTTTGAGACATGTATGGCAGAAATCGAAAGAAACTCGCTTCAGGTGTATACCACTTTTATGGAAGATTCGATCTCTTTGTATGATGCAGACTTTAAATTGCCCACGGCGCTGGTTTTAGGTACGGAGCATGAAGGCGTAAGCGATCGTTGGCGCGGTTTAGGACAAAATGTCCAAATACCTATGAGAGGGGCTATCGATAGTTTGAATGTTTCTGTTGCGGCTTCTGTGTTCATGTATGAGATCTTGAGGCAGCGTCGAAAAAAATAGGGTTTCGTCTAAATTAACATGGC
>CBFHGY010000027.1:305-23446 GCA_965655465.1 Bacteroidia bacterium
ATGAAAATAACTTCTGTTTTAACGGTTTTGATTCTATTTGCCTTACGGTTAGGGGCCCAAGACACCCTTTCTGCGAATTCACATGATACGTTACGATTTTATAAAGTTTTAGGGGGGCATGATGCTGCAGTAGAAAGCTTGACGTATTCCAAAGACGGCACCTATTTCGCAACGGGTGCTTGGGATCGAAAGGCGCGTTTGTATCGGGTAGATTCCTTAAAAAATTATACATTTTTAAGAAATTTTGATTTTCATCATGCGGCAATCACATGTATAGATATCAGTGCGGATAACAAATATATTGCAATAGGTTCTAAAGATTTTACCTTTAGTATTTTTGAAGTAGAAACGGGGAAATTGCGATTTGTTTCCAGAGATCACACTAATGCCATTACCCAGTTATTTTTTGATCCCTCATCTACCTATTTAATTACGGCTTCCAGTGATGGAACTGCCCGCGTTTATCGCGTACAAGATTTCGAACAGGCCAAGCCCAATTCTTTGGTTTTGCGATATACTTCAAAAATCAATGGTGCACAATTATCTCCTTCTAAAGGTAAATTTTTGCTAGCTTGTGATGATTCAAAAGTCGTGGAAGCTAATTTAAAAGGGACCGTTTCGGCGGCCTTCATCGGACATCAAGCGAGGGTATCTTGTTTGGACGTCTCTCACAGTAAAAAATACATAGCAAGCGGAAGTGATGATAAAACAATCCGTATTTGGGATATGAAAACCCGTCAGGCGAGATTTGTTCTCGAAGGCCATGGATGGAATGTGACCTCGGTACATTTCTCGAAAGACGATCGCTTTTTGATTAGTTCGTGTAACAACGGTGAAGTTAAAATTTGGGATCTTCAAACTGGTAAAGAATGGGGAAATGTACCCACTTTAGGTACCAACGCGCGACAAGCAATGTTTGCACCCAATATGGAATCCGTAGCAGTTGCATCCCTACAAGCCAAGCCGCCTTTTGGAGCTATTTTGTATCATACCCCCCTAAAGGTAGAATATCCTCAAAAACCAAAGAAAACCATTCCCCAAAAAAGGAGGTAAGACCCTTCACAGAAGTTTGGATTACATGTATGAATACTAGACAGCTGTAAATTATTGCATGCAATCTCCAAGGGTCTTGAAAAATAGGCGATGTCATTATTGAGCGAATTGTTCTGGTAATTTAAAAGCTCCTTTGTGTATCTTTGAATTATTATGAGCGATGTTTTAAACAGTCAGAAAGCACCTGAACCGGTTGGCTTATATCCCCATGCCCGTAGGGTTGGTAATTTGTTGTTTTTAAGCGGAGTGGGTCCGCGTTCACGAGGAACTAAAGAAATTCCTGGAGTAACTTTGGATCAAAATGGAGCAATAGCTTCTTATGATATTGAAGCCCAATGTCGCTCTGTATTTCAGAATGTTCGCTGGATATTAGAAGATTCAGGTTCTTCATGGGATCAGATGGTAGACGTTACCGTTTTTTTAACAAATATGAAGGACGATTTTCCTACATACAATCGGTTATGGGCGGAATACTTTGGAGATAATCCCCCATGCCGGACTACCCTTGAAATTAATTGCTTGCCAACACCTATTGCAATCGAACTGAAAGTGATTGCTACAGTGGGCGGTTTGTAATTCTTTTTGATATTGCGCCAAGCAGGATGTAGTTTCGTTGAATAGCCATGTTCAACACCCATATCGATCGCTTCATTCAATATATAGGTAAAAACCGGCGCATGAGCGCGCATACGGCCTTGGCGTATCGTACCGATTTGGAACAGTTTGACGCCTATTTGATGGGTTTGGGGAATCCCAACTTGGCACAACTAAAATCCTCGCATATTCGATTGTGGATGAGCGATTTGATGCAAAATGGATTAAGTGCCCGATCAGTGAATCGCAAACTTTCTTCTATCCGAAGTTATTTCAAATTCTTACGAAGTCAGGATTTAATGATGCACAATCCGATGACGAAAGTGGTTCCGCCTAAAACGGCCAAACACCTTGTAAAAGATATTCCGGCTATTGATTTAGAGGCCATGTTTGCGCGTTTTCCTTGGAACGAATCTATAGAGGGTTATAGAGATCGTCTTTTGCTTCTTTTGCTATACACTACCGGTATGCGATTGTCGGAATTGATTCAATTAAAACGCAGCGATGTAGATTTTAGTAGGAACTTGTTACGGGTTCTGGGCAAGCGCAATAAAGTTCGCGATATTCCTATTCATCCCGAGTTATCTGAAGGGTTGCGGGATTATTTAAATACCCATGCATTTGATTCTGTATTTGTATTGGCAAACGGTAAAGAACTATATCCAGTATTTGTATATAGATTGGTAAATCGCTATTTGAGTCTGTTTTCAAGCGCTGCTAAAACAAGTCCTCATGTTTTACGACATTCTTTTGCGACACATATGTTAAATAATGGGGCTCAATTAATGGCAATTAAAGATTTACTGGGGCATTCGAGTTTGAGTGCCACTCAAGTATATACAAAGAATTCTTTCGAGAAATTAAAGCGGATTCATCAATTACACCCTCGGAAATAGTGTGCATTTAGGCAGTTTGTGGTATTGGAAATATACAACAGAAAAAGCCACATCTTTGGGGATGTGGCTCGTATAAAGTTCGGGTAGGATTAACCTGCCATTTCTTGCGTTTGCAATTTTTGTTTGTAAACCGCTTTCAACTTTTGCATTCTTTTAGTAATGCAAGGCTTCTCGAAAGCTTGACGGCGGCGCATTTCTTTAACTACACCGGTCTTTTCGAATTTCTTTTTGAACTTCTTAAGGGCTTTGTCTAACGACTCGTTCTCTTTAACGTTTATTTGTAACATATAAATTCTTTCGTTTTTCGGGAGGGCAAAGATATAAAATTTTGTTGATAAATCAATCTTTTAAGATCGCACGTGAAATTACTAATTTTTGAATTTCGCTGGTACCTTCACCAATGGTGCATAATTTACAGTCGCGGTAGAATTTCTCTACGGGGAAATCTTTTGTATATCCATAGCCACCAAATATTTGCACAGCTTCATTGGCGCAATACACACTTACTTCAGATGCGTAGTATTTTGCCATGGCACTAACTTTGTTGACGTTTTTACCTTTGTTTTTCAGGTCACAACTTTCTTGGATTAACAATTCAGCAGCTTCAATTTTGGTGTTCATGTCTGCTAATTTGAACGCTATGGCTTGAAAATTGGAGATAGGTTGGCCAAATTGTTCTCTTTCTTTCGAATATTTCAATGCAGCTTCATAGGCTCCTTTGGCAATTCCAAGGCTTAATGCAGCGATAGAGATACGACCGCCATCTAATACCTTCATTGCTTGAATAAAACCGTCGCCAACATTCCCCAATACATTCGCTTCGGGTATGCGACAATCTTCAAAAATCATTTCTGCGGTTTCTGATGCCCGCATTCCTAATTTATTTTCTTTTTTGCCTCCAGTAAAACCGGGAGTCCCGCGTTCAACGACAAAAGCGGTGATGCCATGGGAATCGAGTAAGTCACCAGTACGAGCTAATACGACAGCAATATCTCCAGTTATACCGTGAGTAATCCAGTTTTTTGCACCATTCAATACCCATTCATTACCGTCTTTTCGGGCAACACATTTCATTCGGAGTGCATCGGAACCGGTATTGGCTTCGGTTAATCCCCAAGCTCCTATCCATTCGGCAGTGGCTAATTTGGGTAGCCATCTTTGTTTTTGTTCTTCATTGGCAAATTGCATGATATGACCAGTGCACAAACTGTTGTGAGCAGCCATACTCAATCCAATACTACCACATACCTTTGCCAGTTCTTCAATAGCGGCAGCATATTCGAAGTATCCAAAACCAGAACCACCATAGTTTTCTGGAACCAATACTCCCATTAATCCTAATTCTCCTAAACCTTTGAATACTTCAATAGGGAAGGTTTGCGCTTCGTCCCAAATCATCATATCGGGACGAATGTGTTTTTCAGCAAAATCTCGGACCATTTGCCGAACCATACTCACACTTTCGTTTTCTTGGAAATGCATCGTCACAAAATTAGGTAAATCAGATTCATAAATGGGTGTTTTTCACTTTGTTTTTGTATAAAATGACGAAAAAATTTATAAGTAAAAAACTTTAAATGAATACTTACATATTGTAAATGCCTCTTAGTAATTAACCCCATTGAACAATTGAAGTTTTTAGATGTTCTTGTTTAAATGCGAGGTTCCGTTCTTGTGGGAATTTCTTCACGGGCAAACGGCTAATTGTAATTGCCTTGAAATCGGTCTAGACTCAATGAAACCTTTTCAGTTGATTCAATTGCGGTGGAGTGTTCCTTTTCTGAAGTTTAAAGAATTGTGAAATCCTTATAATTGCTTTCAATCCATGAGCAATAAATTAATATGACTGAATTCGGGATGAATCTTTCTTTTCTGAAAATACTGAAATTGCAATATTCAGGTAATATGACTTAAATCCATGAATTGCTTTTATAAGCCTAAATTTGTTTGATTTAGTGTTTTGTATGGCTATTGAATATTTTAAAGGGAGCACCATCGATTTAGTTGCACGTTAAAATGAAATATAAGGTAAAAGTAGGGTTTTCTCTTTAGTATTTAGGCTTCGCATATTCAAGAATTTTTCGCGAGTCATAGGGTGGTGTACTTTTGCATATTCCAAGATTCTTTTTGACTTTACTTTTCCGATATATGGGTGTTTGTATAAGGCGGCCATATCCAAACGATTTAAATTGATGGTTTTTATCGAATCGGTATTTAGGATCCATTCAAAACGCTCATTTTCGCAGAGAAGACTGTCTATTTTGGGTATTTCTTGCAATTGATACTTGGAAATATACCCCCCTAAGCGATGGCGATATGCGATAATTTTTTTTGCAGTATATGGTCCAATTCCGGGTAAGGCTATTAACCCTAGGGAGTCGATATTGTTGAGATCTACCACGTAGATTTCTTGCCGTCCTTTTGTTTGAAGTAAATCGGGCTTTAATGCTCGAGATTGTAAGTATACTGAATCTAAATAACTGAGCGTTATTTGTTTAATATGTTGGGGGTATTCAGGTGATTCAGCTGGTCTTAAGGGTTTGCCTTGTGAATTGGCTTCTTCCGAAAGCAGATAAATTGGGCCTTCGATAAGGGTTTTCTTATAATACCTGTTTTGCAACATTCCCATCATTAAAAAAAGGCTTCCCCAAATCAAAAAAGAGGTTATTTTATGATTCAGAGAAGCCTTGATGCTTTGCGGGATGAGGTATTTTTTGAAGCGTGGATTCACGCCACAATGCTAGGCAAATTCGGCAATTTTCTCTTTGCGATATTCGCCAGAATCCAATTTGTTTTTAACACTTTTAAATGCGTTAATTGTGTATTCTACATCTTCCAGTGAATGCACGGCCGTTGGTATCAAGCGGAGCATGATAACCCCTTTAGGTACTACAGGATAAACTACAATGCTGCAGAAAATATTGTGGTTTTCGCGCAGGTCGAAGGTGAGGTGGGTCGCTTCAGGGATGGTTCCGTTAAGTAAAACAGGTGTTACTGGGGTAGAAGTAATGCCAATATTGAATCCGGCTTCTTTAAGTCCGTTTTGCAATGCATTTACCACCGTCCACAATTGTTGTTTTAATTGGGGCTGTGTGCGGATGAGTTCGAGTCTTTTAATGGCCCCAATAACCATTGGCATGGGCAAGCTTTTTGCATAAATTTGGGATCGCATATTGTAACGCAAGAATTTGATTACATGGGGTTGAGATCCAATAAATGCACCAATACCAGCCATAGATTTGGCAAATGTTGAAAAGTAAATATCAATGCCATCCATGCAGTTTTGTTCTTCGCCAGTTCCCGCACCCGTAGCTCCCATTGTTCCAAAACCATGAGCATCGTCTACAAATAATCGGAATGCATATTTATCCTTAAGGGCAACAATTTCTTTTAATTTTCCTTGTGACCCACTCATTCCGAAGACTCCTTCAGTAATGACCAAAACGCCTCCACCGGTAGTTTCGGCGAGTTTGGTAGCGCGAACCAATTGTTTTTCAAGCGATTCTATGTTGTTGTGGTTGTAAACAAATCTTTTACCTATGTGTAAGCGCAAACCATCGATAATACAAGCGTGTGATTCAGCATCGTAAACAATTACATCGTGTCTATCTACTAGGGCGTCAATTGCACTTGCAACTCCTTGGTAACCATAATTCAATAAGATAACCTCGGGTTTTTGAATAAAATCAGCTAAATCGCGTTCCAATTGTTCGTGGTAGTTGCTATTTCCGCTCATCATGCGAGCTCCCATAGGATACGCCATACCAAATTGTGCGGCAGCATCGGCGTCGGCTTTGATTACTTCGGGGTGATTTGCCAATCCCAGGTAATTATTTAAGCTCCATGTAAGTTTTTCTACACCTCGAAATTTCATTCGCGGGGCTATAGGTCCTTCCAATTTAGGAAATGTGAAATAGCCATGAGCTTCATCGGCATGCATCCCAAGTGGACCCATGCGTTCATTGAGTTTTTCGAAAATGTCTTTCATGTTTTGCAAATTTAAAGCTAATTCGGATTTTTTAGAATCAGGTACTTTCTGCACTTAAAACCCAAACTACCGGTGCTTTTCCCAAAGTTATTGGATTTTTTTTCCATTCTAAAATGGTTTTTGTTGCAATTAGTTGATCCGGATTGTGCAAGTTTGCAGCGATACACAAATGGATGTAATCGGGTAATATGTTTGTTAGAATACCAAAGAGCTTGTCGCTACGGTAAGGGGTTTCAATGAATGCATGGCTATAGGATTTCCAGGGTCCTAGGAAGAGAGATAGAAACCATTTTTTCTGTTCGACAGGGTCGATGGGAGGGTATCCGTGGAAGACAAATTGTTGTCCATTCATGCCACTGCTTTCCAGCGCCATAGAAATCGAATTGGGCCCCAAAAGGGGTAAAACGGTTCTGTTTTTTCGATGAGCCCAAGTTACCACTCGATTACCGGGGTCTGCAATACAAGGAATTCCTGCTTCAGAAGCCACTCCAAGAGGGATATTGGGTTTGATTTTAGCTAAAAAAGCTTCCAATTCAGAAACAGCAGTATGGTTATTGGATTCGAAAATCTCCAATTGGTCAATAATAATATCAAGTTTCAAAGACGACAAGTAACGTCTTAATGTTCGTGCGTTTTCGGCGACCCAAAACTTGATTTCAGGTAGGGTTTCCAATAAATAAGGTGTGTGGAAATGCTTGGGACTATCGTTGCCTATCGGCAAGGGAACCAAATACAAGGGGGCTTGTAAGTTTTCGGTCATACCCGACAAAAGTCGGTAATTTCAAACAAATATTGGACATAATGTCGGGTCAACGTCATAAAAGAAAGTACCTTTGCATTGTGAGTTTCATACAGAATTTGCAGGACCGATGGAAGGTGGACTCCCCCTTGAAAGTCGTACTAATATTAACAGTATTTGCGCTAACCGGAACTACGGTCGTTTATCTTAAAGGATATGTAAAACCTTATTTTGAATCTTTTTGGTGGTTTGATATGGTTTATTATGTGGCAATTTTGCCCGTTTACAATCTGATTCTTCTCATTTATGGATTCCTATTCGGTCAGTTCTCGTATTTCTGGGAATTTGAAAAAAGATTTTTCTCAAGAATTTTTAACAAAAACAAAAAATCCGCATGAATAAAGATGCCGTTTTAAAAGCCTTGTCGATGGTGGAAGATCCTGATCTCAAAAAGGATTTAGTTAGCCTTGGCATGATAGAAAATTTAAACATCGATGCCCTACGCGTAAGTTTTGACTTAGTATTAACCACTCCCGCATGTCCTATGAAAGACATGTTGGTAAATGCATGTAAAACTGCGATTTTATATACCGTTAATAAAGACGCAGATATTCATATAAATGCAACTCATCGTGTTGTTCAACAAGAACGCCAAGATCCCGTACTGCCAGGAGTTAAACATGTTATTGCTGTGGCGTCTGGAAAAGGTGGCGTAGGAAAAAGTACCATTTCTGCTAGTTTGGCGCTTGGCTTGGCACATACAGGAGCGAAAGTAGGATTGTTAGACGCAGATATTTATGGTCCGAGTGTACCCACATTATTTAATGTACACAGTGCTCCGCCTATGGTAGAAAAAGAGGGTAGAAATGTCATGCTTCCGATAGAATCGCATGGTCTGAAATTATTAAGCATAGGCTTTATGACGGCACCAGGTCAAGCGGTGGTTTGGAGAGGTCCTATGATATCAAGTGCATTCAAACAATTTATTAACGATGTTGAATGGGGGGAATTAGATTATTTAATCATCGATTTACCTCCGGGCACTGGAGACGTTCAAATATCCTTGTCACAATTAGCTCCACTTACCGGGGTTGTGGTGGTTACCACTCCTCAGTTAATGGCCACCTCTGATGCTGCCCGGGCCATTGATATGTTCAAACTTGATGCCATTGCCAAACCCATAATTGGAATCGTTGAAAACATGTCGTTTTTTATTCCTAATGATGCTCCTGATAAGAAATATCGACTGTTTGGTGAAGGTGGAGGGCGTAAATTGGCCGACACACATCAAGTTCCATTTTTGGGTGAATTGCCTTTTCAGGTAGAACTTGGGAATGCAGCAGATACTGGAATTTGGGATTTTTCAAGCGAGAACATGAAGCCCTATTTAGATATGGTTAAGGAAGTTGCGAGACAAATCAGCATCATGCAAAACGCATAATTGGAGAAGAGGGTCAAACGTCCTTTTACCGATAGCTACTTTGTTTGGATAAACAAAAGGTTTGAATGCTTGTACTAAAAAACCTATTTTTGTGGAAATGGAACTTCAAGAGCATATAGAAACGGTACTCGATACCATTCGTCCTTATTTACATGCGGATGGGGGAGATGTAGAGCTCGTTGAAGTTAGTTCGAACAGAGATGTTGTTTTGCGGCTAACAGGAAATTGCAGCAGTTGCAATATGAGTGAAATGACGATGACTGCTGGTATTGAAGAAAGTTTGCGCCGAAGTATTCCTGATTTAGGGTCTATCAGCGCATTAAAAGGCTAATTGTTCCGATTCTTTGTGCTTTTTCGTTGGTGGATTTCTTTATTCAAGATCTAACGATTTTAAATAAAATTACACTTTCCGTTTAATGGCAATACACCTAATTTTTGCTTACCTGTAAACGGGATTGCATTCCCTCGTTCCAATGTTCTTCACAACGAGCTTGATAGGTGTCGTTATGTCCAACTAAAACCAAATCTTCAGAATCTATAGTACGGTAGGTAAAGTGAGCGGCTTTTTTACATACATTACATTTCGCTGCCACTTCAATTTTTTCGGTAGCCAAGTTTTTGAGTGCTTTCATAGATCCAAAATCTCGATTCAAATAATCGCGATCCAAACCCGCCGCAACCACTCGAATTCCATTCATCATCATCTCTCCAATAACTTCGATGATATATGGACTGAAAAACTGCACCTCATCGATATAACATTCTTTGGTACTGGGTTGGATCAAAGGGAACAACTCTTCGGCTTTTGATATGCGATGTCCAAGAATTTGCAATCCCCCGTGAGAATTGATTTTATTGGCTTGATATCGATTATCGAGTAAAGGCTTAACAACCAATTTGTCGTTGATATCTACAGGGCTTTCGTTGTAAAGCCCAATTAAACGGGTGGTTTTCCCCGCAAACATACACCCGTAAATTAGTGCAAAATCTCTCATTGACACAGCGTTCTTTCGGTTGTAAATTTCCGAAAAATTTCTGATACACCGGCTTATGAATCCTCGCATTCCTCAAATAATTGCAGAATTAGCTCAGTTTGAGTCCAAATTAAGGCAATCTCAATCGGCGGAAGACATCGCCAAACAATTGGGCAATATTAAGTTATATGCAGCACAACTGTATTTGGAAACAGATATGGAAATTATTGCACAAAATAGAGAACCATTAAATTTGGACCCTCAGCCCATAGAGGAGGTTTCTCCAGGGGAGACTTCTTTTTTCAAACCGAGTTATGAAGACGATATCGACACCCAAGAGGTCGGTGTAACTGCCCTAGAAACAGCTGCAAACATGGAAACAGCACCCATTGAAGACGCTAGGGGAATATCGAACCAAGAAAAGGAGGCCTTGATACCAAAAGTAGAAACGCTAATTGAAAAGGAAGTCTTGATTGAAGATTCCAAAAAGGAATTAGAGGTTACTGAAACTGCGGAGCATGCAGAATTAGAGGAGCAAGTGCCACTCATCCACAATGATGATCTAAAGGGTGAAATAAAAAATGAAACGGTGGAGGGTGAAGACGCCGAATCTAGAGAAGAAGATTTGCAAATTTCACAAAACATTCTCGAAAAATCGGTTCCTGTGGAGCCCCCAATATCCCCGGATAAAGGCCCAGATCCGGAAATCGATTTATTTTCTCAGATTCATTTGAAAACCGTAGAAAAGACTGATAATCTTGAAGATGATTCAACTGTAAAACAGCCCACACTGCATTTAGAGCAACGCGCTACGGAGATTTTAGCCATGTTTTCGTTCTCACGACGGTTCGAATTTGGTAATTTTTTGTTTGGAGGGGATATGAAGCTTTTTGCGGTCTTTATTACCGAGATGCTTGCCGCTAGTAATGCGGATGAACGCGAAGACGTTTTTGACACTTGGTATACCCAACGCCAATGGTCGCGTCGAGATGAATCCGCAAATGATCTCAAACGCAATTTGCGTAAAATGATTTAAATAAGGCGAATGGGCATCTTTATTAAAGATGTCTATTCGATTTCACTATAAGCACCCTTTAGCATTTACAGCTGTATTTTTAGTAATCGGCGCTTTATTCCCCTTTACATGGATTTTAATAATCTTGGGTTTGAGCGCTTTTATTTTATTGTTGAAGAAACTCTGTTTAAGAGAATTTATCATTCTCTGCGGTGCGCTTATCTTAGGATTTACAAGCCATTTTTGGCATTTTTATCGCTATTCATCTGCGCAAAAGGCGCTTACAAAAGCAACTTATGTAAAGCTCCAAGTAGTTACTAAAAGCGATAAAAATTACGGAACACATTATGAAGCCCGTCTGAAATCGGTATATGAATTGGGTTATTGGAGACCGTTTCCTGGATTTCGCGTGGATTTTTCCCTGAAAAAAGACCTTGGTTTATTGCCCGGAGCGCGTATCCTTATCGAAAAACCACATTTAAAGGTTTCCCTCAATCCTCAATTCCCCTTTTTATTTGATGCGGAAGTCTTCAATTGGGGCATACAACGATTGGGTACGATAAACCTGAAATCAGCAAAAATATACGTTCTAAAATTAGAAACGTGTGGGCTCGAAAGTCAACGTTATCGATTTAAAAACAGATTAATTGGGGTTGTGAAGCCTTGTCTTTCAGAGCGGTCGGCTGCTTTGTTTGCGGGATTGATTTTGGGTGATAAAGACGGTATTGAAGACGGCGATCGGTACTTGTTTCAACAAGCTGGATTGATGCATATTTTATCGGTTTCAGGGATGCATTTGGGGCTTATTTACTGGCTAATTTCTTGGCCCTTAAAGCAGTTTACTAAACAATATCGATGGCTTAGAAATTTGGAACTATTGGGTTTGCCAGTTTTGTGGTTATATGCGTATCTAACGGGAATGGCGCCACCTGTATTCCGAGCAGCCGCATTTATTTCCGCCTTTTTAGGCGCACAATTGATTTTGAAAAGGCGGGTTCGGATGGCAGATATTTTGTGCAGTGCCGCATGTTTGCAGGTTATTTTCGATCCATTAACCCTTCACAGTGTAAGTTTTCAGCTGAGTTTTGCGGCGATGATAGGAATTGCTTTTTTCTTTCCCCTTTGGCAGGAATTTTGGCAAAATAATATCGGCAAGCTAATCGCATTAGGCGATTTATTAGGAATTTCTATATGTTGTACGTTAAGTACATTGCCTTTAACCTTGTTTCATTTTCATGCAATCCCCACGTGGTTTTTATTGGGCAATTTAATTTTTACTTTTCCATTTACCTTGCTCATTTATATGTTTTTGGCCCTGTCAATTTCTGTATTTCTTCCGTTTGGTTTTCTTACAACTACGTTAGGGGCAATTGCCAATTGGGGAGTTGAAAGTATTCATACCCTGCTTTTGTGGGAATCATTACTCCCAATACCTTATATATATGCTTATGATTTTAATTTAATCGATGTGGCCATAATGAGCCTGTTACTTTTTGCATTCTGGAGATTGTTAAGTGGGATGCTTTTTATTCAAGGAACGTATTTGCGATTTGGTATATGGATTTGGGTGTTTTGGGGATTGATACGGGTTCCGAGTGCCAATTTCTCTGGGGATATTGACGCACGCAAGATACCCCAAATACAGCAAAAGGTGGCTGCGGGCCGTTGGGCGCAATCTCAAGGCATCGATACGTTACGATTGGTTGATTCGATTGGTGGATCCGTATTGATCCCATCAAAATCAAGTACCTTTGTTCCATGGAATGGGTTGAAATTGAAATCGAAGACCGAGTAGCTGAGGTTTTTATGTCACGCATTGACAAAAGGAATGCATTGAATCCCCAATTGGTGGGTGAATTAACCCGTGTATTTGAGGACTTGAATACGAGAAAGGAAGTTAAAATTATCGTGCTTAAATCTAAAGCCGCTGCATTTTCGGCTGGTGCAGATTTGGCCTATATCAAGGGAATGAGTTCCTTTACCCATGAAGAAAACCTAGCCGATTCAAGAAATTTAAAGAACCTGTTTGAATCCATTTATCATTCTCCTAAAATTACCATGTCTTTAGTAGACGGTCCGGCATTGGCAGGTGGCTGTGGTTTGGCGAGTTTGGTTGATTTTTGTTTTGCAACTCCTACTTCGACTTTTGGTTATACTGAAGCCAAAATAGGCTTCATTCCTGCTTTGGTTATGGTGTATCTTCGTCACAAAATGCCCTTTAATACTTTGAACGAATGGTTGTTATCAGCGGGGATATTTTCAGCGGAAAAAGCATTGAAAGATGGGTTGATATATAAAGTTTCAGCAGACATTTATACCGAGATGGAGGCTTTTATAGCCCAACTTAAATCAGGTGTAAGTGCTGAGTCGGTGGCTCGTACCAAGAAAATGCTTCGCGCATTGCCTTATGATCATGAACAGGCATTGGAATATGCCGCACAAGAAAATGCGCATGCACGGAAGTCGGATGACTGTTTAAAAGGAATTTCTCATTTTTTAAACAAAGAAAAGATAACATGGTAAGATTGGTCGATACCCACAATCATCTGTATGCAGATGCGTTTGATGAAGACCGCTCGGAGGTCGTTGCACGCAGTATCGAAGCCGGAGTAGATTGGGTATTATTGCCTAATATTGATTTGGCAAGTATTGAGAGAATGCATCATTTACATGAAAAATTCCCTCAAAATACGGGTTGTATGATGGGCCTTCATCCGTGTGATGTAAAAGCTGACTTTAAGAAGGTTTTAGCTGAAATGTATTCCTGGTTTACTAAGTATTCATATGTAGGAGTAGGGGAGGTAGGCATGGATTTGCATTGGGATATATCGACGAAAGACTGGCAAAAAGAGGCCTTACTAACGCAAGTAGAATGGGCTATAGAATTTGGATTGCCCTTGAGTTTACATACCCGAAACGCGACGCAAGAGGTAATTCAGTTGCTAAAACCCTATAAAGGAAAGGTAACTGGCGTTTTTCATTGCTTCTCAGAAAGTGCTGAATTGGCTCAAGAAATAATAAAATTAGGTTTTAAACTAGGTATTGGAGGCGTAATCACCTTTAAAAAGGCGGGAATACGTGAAGTAATTTCCCAAATTGGAATTTCCGAATTGGTTTTGGAAACCGATAGTCCTTATTTAGCACCCACACCCTACAGAGGCAAGCGAAATGAACCGGCATTTGTGCGATTAATTGCCGATGAAATTGCCTCGCTTACGGGGAATTCTATAATCGAGGTGGCGCAACGCACTACGGAAAATGCGCTATCGTTATTTCACAGATAAGATTTAAAAATGTGATAATTGTCACATGTTTCTAAGAAATAGTTTCTCATCTTTGGAAAATATGCGGTTTTATACAACTGTCTATGTCTAAGAAAAGAACTATTTAATATGGAAAAAAATATACACCCAAATAATTGCTCTTGTTGCAATCAAGAAGAGTCAAACACCACAAACCGAAGGGATTTTTTAAAAACGGCAGGTACTGCAGGATTTGGATTTGCATTTGGAACCTTGGCTGCAGGAAGTTTGGCTGGCTGTGGAACGAAGCCTGAAAAAATGTCGAGTTCTGCTGCTGTAGCAGCGGGTAAAGCACAGAAATTTACTATTCTACAAACCGCGGATATTCATGGTCAACTTCTCGAGCATGATGAGTTTTTCTGGGAAAATGGCAAAGCCGTTTATAAACGCAGAGGTGGTATGGCTACCCTGAAAACCATGTTGAATACGATTCGAAAAGAAAATCCAGGAAATACTTTATTAGTAGATGGAGGTGATTGTTTTCAGGGAAGTGGCGTTGCAGCATTAACAGAAGGACGTGCTTTGGTGCCTTTGATTAATAATATTGGTTATGACTTGATGTTGCCAGGGAACTGGGAAGTGGTGTATGGTAAAGAAAATATGATGAAGGATCTTGGCGGTTATAATGCGGCCAAAGTATGTGCAAATATGTATCACAGTGGCACCGGCTTTAATGGTCAGGATATGATTTTTCAACCTTATTGGACAAAAGTTGTTGCAGGTGTTAAAATTGGATTCATCGGATTGAATGATCCCTTAACTCCAAAGCGTCAGTCGCCAGCTTATTCAGAAGGTATCCATTTTGGAAAACCCGAGGAGAACGTTGCACGCTATGTAAAGGTTTTACGCGAATACGAAAATTGTGCTATGGTATTTTTGGTAACACACATGGGATTAACTCAGCAGGTTGATTTAGGAAACCAAGCTTTTGTGGAAGGTATCGATTATATATTAGGGGCCGATACACATGAACGTGTGCGCAAGCCCATTGAAACCAAATATACCAAAGTTACCGAGCCCGGTGCATTCGGTTCTTTTGTTGGGAAATTGGATATCGTGGTGGAAGACGGCAAAATCAAAGACCATTACTATGAATTGATGGATGTAGATCCAAGTCGCTACAAACCGGATCCGGAAATGGCTGCTTTGGTGGATAAAACATTTGAGCCTTATAATAAGGAATTGAAAACAGTAATTGGCGTTACAAAGAGCACTTTGGTGCGTTATTTTGTGTTGGAAACCCCAATGGATAACGTAATTACCGACGCAGTTATGGCTAAATTTAATCCAGATGTTGCGCTCTCGAATGGTTTCAGATTCTGTCCGCCATTGGTTGCTTCTCCCGAAAAGCCTACTGAAATAACCAACGATTTCTTATGGAGTATGTTGCCGGTTAATTCTCAAGCAAGAACAGGAAAGGTAAGCGGTCAGAAATTATGGAATTGGTTGGAAAAGGAACTTGAAAATGTATTCGCCAAAGATCCAGCAAAACGTTTTGGAGGTTGGGTAGTGCGTTTTGCGGGAATGCAAATCAATTTTACATCTAAGAAGCCGATGGGAGAGCGTTTGAATTGGGTGAAAATTAAAGGACAACCGATTGATAAAAATAAGGAATATTCTATTGTAGCGTGTGAACGAGAGGGAGATCCAGAAGACGCGATTTGCAGAATGATGGGTGTGAACAATCCCGTAGATACGGGAGTGAATTTACACGATGCTATTCGGGAATACTTGGCCGCCAATTCACCCATTGAGCCTAAAGTTGAAGGTCGAGTGGAATGTACAGATCAAGCCTATGACCTTTTAAGCCAGCTAGAGGGTTACGATTATAAGTTCGTGTAACCGTCTGTAATTTCAGTCACAAATTTCTTCAGTATAAAAAACGATTATTGCAATTATTATGGAAATATTAGGATATTTTGGTGCCGTACTCATGGGTATGTCATTGGGTTTGATAGGTGGTGGAGGTTCGATCCTCACGGTGCCCATTTTGGTTTACTTATTCAGTGTTAACGCAGAATTATCAACGGCGTATTCTCTGTTTATCGTAGGATTAACCAGTTTATTTGGTAGTTTAACCCACATGAAAATGGGAAATATTCATTGGAAAACAGCTGTTGTTTTTGGAATACCTTCTATTATTAGTGTGTATTTAACCCGCCATTTTGTGGTGCCTGCTATCCCGAAAATGCTGATTAACACATCAAGTTTTGTGCTCGATAAAGATATGGGTATTTTAATCTTATTTGCTATTATTATGGTGTTGGCATCATATAGCATGATTAAAAAAGGCAAGCCTAAAGCACAAGAGGAGGGAACAGAAATAAGTTACAATTATCCTTTAATTTTAGTTGAAGGTGCAGTAGTGGGTTTCGTTACGGGTTTGGTTGGAGCAGGAGGTGGTTTCTTGATTATTCCAGCCCTTGTAATCCTTGCAAAATTGCCAATGAAACAAGCTGTTGGAACTTCACTTATTATCATTGCTTCAAAGTCGTTGTTGGGATTTTTGGGAGATTTAGGTCGCGGGCAATTAATCGATTGGAACTTTTTGTTGATATTTTCTGCTATTGCTGTTGTTGGGATTTTCTTGGGAGCAAATCTTTCGAAGAAAATTAGCGGCGATAAACTAAAACCTGCCTTCGGTTGGTTCGTTTTAGTGATGGGAATTTATATAATTGTAAAAACCTTGTTGTAATTTGGTGCTATGCTCAACGAAAAAGATACCACGAAGTTAATAAAAGCGGTTAATTCCTTACTAGCGTTATTGGTAGGGGTGATGTTGGTGTTGTTGGGTTTGGTTATTTTTATAACGCTAAAACCTGGTGCCGATGAGGCTTCTGATGTTGCGATTTCTGAAAGCAACTCAGAAACGGCTCCAATATTGCCCAATTTGCCTAGTTTAGACGATGCTACCGATTTGTGGAAAGCCCCTTCTGATGATGAACTTCCCCAAGGAGAAGAGGGAGAAACTATTAAATATGGTCGCGAACTTATTGCGCAAACTGCTACTTATTTTGGACCTAAGGGTTCTATAAAACATCTGAGTAATGGCTTGAATTGTCAAAATTGTCATTTAGATGCGGGTACTAAACCATGGGGAAATAATTATGCATCCGTGGCGAGTACCTATCCTAAAATGAGAGGGCGTAGCGGAAAAGTTGAAAGTGTGTATAAACGCATTTCAGACTGTTTTGAACGCTCCTTAAATGGAACAGCTCCTGATTCTAATTCCAGAGAAATGAAGGCAATGAAAGCCTATATTTTATGGTTAGGGAAAGATGTTCCTAAAGGCGAAAAAGCAAAGGGTTCAGGGATTTTTAATTTAGCATTTTTAGATAGACCGATTGATCCAAAAAACGGTCAAAAGGTATATGAAGCAAAATGTCAAAGCTGCCACCAAGCGGATGGTCAGGGATTGCCGAATGCAGACAAAACGGCTTATATGTACCCTCCGTTGTGGGGCGAATTGAGTTATAATCATGGTGCGGGTTTATATAGGATGTCGCGTTTTGCAGGTTATGTTAAAGCCAATATGCCTTTGGGAGCCAGTTATAACAAACCTCAATTAACGGATGAAGAGTCTTGGGATGTTGCGGCATTTGTAAATACCCAACGCAGACCCGGAAAAGATTTAAGTAAAGATTGGCCCGATATTTCTAAGAAGAGTTTTGATCATCCCTTTGGGCCTTATGCCGATCCTTTTTCGGAAGAACAACATAAGTTTGGTCCCTTTAAGGATATCAAGGATTTTTATGCAAGTAAAAAATAAGAAAAATATAAAAAAATACATATGAAAGTAGAACAAATTTACACAGGTTGTTTAGCACAGGGTGCGTATTACCTTGAGAACAATGGCGAAGTTGCCATTATTGATCCATTGCGCGAAGTTCAACCCTATATGGAGCGTGCAGAAAAAGATGGGGCTAAAATAAAATATATTTTCGAAACGCATTTTCATGCTGATTTTGTAAGTGGACACGTTGACTTAAGTAAGAAAACTGGAGCTCCCATTATTTACGGTCCCAATGCCAATCCAAGTTTTGAATGTATCATTGCTACAGATGGACAAGAGTTTACCTTGGGCAATGCTACGATTAGAGTGATTCATACTCCTGGACATACGATGGAAAGTACATGTTTTTTACTGATTGATGAGAACGGTAAAGCAACGAGTTTATTCAGTGGTGATACCCTTTTCTTAGGGGATGTAGGTCGCCCAGATTTGGCACAAAAAGCAGCGGATATGACGCAAGAGCAATTGGCTGGCTTATTGTATGATAGTTTGTATAACAAAATACTACCATTAGACGATGATATTATGGTTTACCCTGCGCACGGTGCTGGATCTGCTTGCGGTAAAAACATGATGAAGGAAACTATGGATACTCTGGGTCATCAAAAGTCTATGAATTATGCCTTGAATCAAAGCTCAAAAGAAGCATTCATTGAAGCCGTAACCGACGGTTTATTGCCCCCTCCTGCTTACTTCCCCTTGAATGTGGCAATGAACAAAAAAGGCTATGATTCTATTGATTCAGTAATGGAAAAAGGCATGCAAGCATTGTCTCCTGAAGCCTTTGAAGCTGCTGCGGAAAGCACTGGTGCCGTAATTTTAGATACACGTACAGCTGCTGAATTCGCAATGGGATTTGTACCACGTTCGGTGAATATTGGTCTTGACGGACAGTTTGCACCTTGGGTAGGCGCTATGGTTGTAGATGTAAAGCAACCGATTTTGTTGATAACTGAAACAGGTAAAGAAGAAGAGACGTTAACACGCTTAACACGTGTTGGCTTTGATGTGGTTATTGGTCATTTGGCTGGAGGTTTCCAAGCTTGGAAAGCTGCAGGAAAAGAAACCGATACGGTGAATAGAATCAGCGCAGAGACGTTTAAAAATGAGGTTAAAATTGGAGAAACTTTTGTATTAGACGTACGTAAGGAGTCAGAATACCGTGCGGAACACGTGGAAGAAGCGTATAACAAGCCTTTGGATTTTATTAACGAATGGTTCATGGAAATGGGCAATTTTGAAGGTACGTTCTATGTACATTGCGCAGGTGGATATCGCAGTATGATTGCAGCTTCTATTTTGAAGTCAAAAGGAATTCACAACTTTAAAGAAGTAGCTGGCGGTTTTAAAGCCATTGCAGAAGCAGGCGTTTCGAAAACCGACTTTGTTTGTCAATCAAAACTTCAAAAAGCGTAAATATGTTGGAGTTTATAAAACATCCTTGGCCCTGGTGGGCGGCCGGAATTGTAATCGGGTTAACGGTTCCTACGCTTCTAATCATTGGCAATAAATCCTTTGGTATTAGTTCTTCTTTGAGGCATTTATGCGCTATGTGTGTACCTGCTAAGATTCCTTTTTTCAATTACGATTGGAAAAAGGAAATATGGAATTTATTTTTTGTAGTAGGGGTTTTATTGGGTGGTTTTATAGCCGTTCAATATTTACAAGATCCTGAGCCAATTCAAATTTCGGATGCAACGAAATCGGCTCTTCAAAGTCAAGGAGTAGAGAATTTCGATCAACTTTTACCTACTGATATTTTCTCTTGGGAAAGTTTAATGACTTTAAGAGGTTTTATTTTTATCGTTGTTGGTGGCTTTATGGTCGGCTTTGGCACGCGTTATGCCGGAGGTTGTACCAGCGGACATGCTATAATGGGTTTGAGTAATTTACAATGGCCTTCATTGGTTGCCACTATTATGTTTATGGTAGGAGGTATTATCATGACATGGTTTATACTGCCTTTTTTAATTGGATTGTAATAAATAGAAACTATGAAAGAGAATGTAAATACAACAGATTTCAAAGACAGTGCTATGTGTACCAATGAGTCTAAAACGACACATCCAATGTGGTATAATTTGAAATATCTCGCAGTCGGTATAATTTTCGGTATTGCTTTTGTAAAAGCGGAAATCATTAGTTGGTTCCGTATTCAGGAAATGTTCCGTTTTGAATCGTTCCATATGTATGGTGTAATTGGAACTGGCGTAGTTTTAGGTATGATTTCAATACAAATCATTAAGCGTTTTAACATTAAAACTATTTACGGCGAAAAAATCGTTATAGCTGATAAAACGTTTAACAAAGGTCAGATTTATGGTGGATTGATATTTGGATTGGGTTGGGCAATTACAGGTGCTTGTCCTGGTCCCTTATTTGCACAAATGGGTGCCGGATTTGGAGTGATATTTGTGACTTTTATTGCGGCTTCTTTTGGAACATGGGTTTATGGTTTATTGCGTGATAAGCTTCCCCATTAATAATGAATGAGTAAAAATAGAAAAGGCGATGGGAATCCATCGCCTTTTCTGTTTTTAAATTAGTTAGGTTTATTTTTTTGGCAATACTTCTTCGAAAATCACGTCATCCGTGTGGTTGGCGGTTTGGTTTTCTGTTTTGGTATTTACGGCACAATTACCAGTTCCAAAACAACCAACATTTAAAACAGCAAGGGTTGTAAATGCGGTTCCCATTAACCAAACAGCCATTTGATTGCTTGAAATACCTTGGCCAATAATACTGATTCCAATTATTGTGCGAATTACACGCACAGTATCCCAATTTTTTATAATTCGGTTCATTACATTAATGCAATTCGCATATCCGCAAGTCCACCGCCATTATACACTTCTGATACTCCAGATTGTTGTAAAATGCTACATGCCATTCCACTGCGGTTTCCGCTTCGGCAATATAATAAGTATGGTCCGTTCATTTCAGTGATTTCCGCTACTCGGTTGGGCACTTCTTCCAAGGGGATGTTAATAGCCCCATCTACATGTCCGTCTGCAAATTCCCATGAAGAGCGCACATCAATTACGGTCGCTCCTTTTTCGTTTACTAATTCTCTTATTGTCATGATTTATTACGTTTATTGATGCAAATTTCAGATTAATTATTTGCATAAAACGTAATAATTGTCACAACTCCCCAGTATTATTTGCAGAAATTACGGTGTTTGAGTAGTAGGAATTTCAATTATAAGAATACGTGGATTTTATTAATTGATGATAGGATTTATGCGGTTCCCCAGTATACGTATTTAGCGGTCTAATGCGATTTTACAACGGTATATTTCTCCTGAGTATTGGAGTGTTAACGTATAAATCCCGTTCGGAATGGTTTTATCAATATAAAGCGCAGTTGATTGTATATTCCAATCTTGTGAGATTAACCTTTTTCCTGTGATGTCAGTAAGTTGAATATTCCCCACTTCTCCATTGGGTATGTTGGATTTTACCCATAAATAAGCATCTTTTAAGGGAGAAGGGTATGCTTGAAAAATTGACTGCGCGGTCTGCTGTGTGCCCAAATGAAAAGTGTTCATTGAAGGATTAAGTACCAATTCGAAGCGCTTTGCTTCTGATTTATTTTGAGTAAATGGAATCTCCGTTTCATTCTCTGCTAGGATGCGTTCGTATCGGTTCAACTCCTTGTCGTGGAGGTAAATATCGTAATTGAGTAGTCCGTTTACACTAAATCTGAAAGCGTAATTGGTGGCGCGATATTGAGATAAGTGTAGCGGAATGCGCACATTTTCCATGGGTAACTCTAATGCATTTATGGCTACAACACGATCACCAACTATGCTACCTAAAACCTCATCTAAATTCCAGAACTTAAGAGCATCTTGTTGGGTAAAGTTATTTTCATAAGTAGTACTGAACTTAATTAAGGTTTCATCGGCAACTACCGAAGAGTCATTATTAATTAAGGTAATATTAATAAAGGCATTTCTAGCAGATTCGTATTCTAATAAATTCACGGTATTAAAATCGCCACCGGTGTATTTATCTGTTTCAGAGAACACTATAGAAGGAGCCGCGCTTGCATTGCTGGCGGTTTTTACAAAGAAGGCTTGTCCTGGTTGCAGGTATTTGCTTGCTTGTGTACCACTAGGAGTTGCGGTATTATTACTTAAGGTAACGGTAGCCCAAGCACCACGGGTGTTTAAAAACGGATCCCACATGTATACCTTGGTATAATCTAAATTCGAGTTGGCAGAAGTCAAAACAGCACTTAAATCAACGGCACACTGATACGGATTTACTACGAAATTATCGGCGTCTGGTGTACTACTTAAATTATTGAAAGTATAGTCTCCCTTGTGCAGTGTTCCGTAGGTACGAAGTGTGGTATTGGTAGGGGTTGGATTGTTGTCGGCTTGATAAATATTCACGCTGCGACCTCCGCGAACCATTAAACGGTATGGCGTGCCTACCTCTAAATCGTTGGTAGTGGTATTGGTGATAGCGCTCCAAGCTTGAGTACTGTTATCGAAGGTAAATAAGGAAGTGTTGCCTGTTTGGGTGGCATCTAGACCGTTGGCACCGGTGGTGCTACCGGTAATATGCGTTCCAAACCCTGGATTGGGATCGTCGGTATAGGCAGTTCCTCCTTCTTGCCAGTTGTCTTTGATAGTGCCTGTGGTATTCACGGTGGAGCCCAAAAGCCTGAACGCGCGACGTGCTTTCACGTATTTTTCAACGGTAACATTGCCGGAAATGGCGGCACCCGAGGCAGGAATAGTAGCCATTTGTGCGGTTAAATCGGCAGTGCTTTTAAAAGTAAGGTTATTATTGGTGCTTAATGTACCAGAAGTAAGGGTAAGCAAACGGGTCAAATTGGTGGTCCCCGCCAAAGAAACGCCGCTGCTGTTATTGACAGTTAAACGAGAAATTTCATTATTTACCAAAGAGCCAGAGGGAAGCGTTTGTGCGGTGGAACCAGCAAAGGTGAGATTAGAGTTGGCATCACGAACATCTAAATTTGCACCAGAAGTGCTGAGAGTACCCGTAGTGGTAAGGGTAAAATTATTCAAGTCAAAAATATGGGTAGCAGAAGTACCGCCGATGGTAATATTGCGTAGACTGCGATTTTGGTCCAGATTACAAATGCGATCAGGAGCGGTAGCCGTTCTAAAGGAGATATCCGCACCGGTATGCGGCACACATCCTTCGAGCCAGTTATTGCCCGTACCAAAATCGGTACTTTGATCTCCCTCCCACACATAATTGGTGAGCACGTCGATAAAGGAACCGGTAGAAGTGGCTTCTGCACAGGTTCCACTTTTAACCACGGCGCGGTAGTAGCGGTCGGACGTAAGGGCCGTTGTGTTATACG
>CBFHGY010000028.1:0-23410 GCA_965655465.1 Bacteroidia bacterium
CCGAAGATGAACAATGGTATCAATCACTTTTTGCAGAAAATGTGGGTGCAGTAGCAGCTCCAGCGGCTCAATTGCACTTTACGCGCGAATTATTGATGCGTATGGATATCAAGGGCATCAACTTTACCAATGTAACCCTACATTTAGGCCTGGGCGCTTTCAGAGATGTTGAAGTTGAAGATTTGACCAAGCACAAGATGGACAGCGAATATTATCGCATAACGCAGGAAACTTGTGATGTTGTGAATAATGCCATTGAAAATAAAAATCGAGTGGTAGCAGTAGGTGCTTCTGTTATGCGTACCTTGGAATCGAGCGTTAGTTCCTCACGCACTTTAAATCCAAGTGAAGGGTGGACCGATAAATTTTTATTTCCTCCGCATATTTTCAATATTGCAAATGCATTTATAACCAATTTACATGCCCCTGAATCTCCTTTGTATATGATGGCTTGCGCCTATGCAGGTCATGATTTAATGGTTGATATTTATCAAGAAGCAATCAAGGAAAAATACCGTTTCTTATGTTACGGTGACGCCATGTTGATTTTATAAGAATAGCGATTTACGACCGTAAAAAATGGTATCTTTGCGGTCGCAAAATTTGCCCAGTTGGTGAAATTGGTAGACACGCCATCTTGAGGGGGTGGTGTCGCAAGACTTGCTGGTTCGAATCCAGTACTGGGCACTTAAAGGTCGTTCACTTAACGGCCTTTTTTTATATTGAAATCTTCCTCTTTCATCAGGGTCTGTAAGATCTTTTTGCTTGAAACTTTGCATTACTTACAGATTATTGTTTGAAGATTTGGGTTTAGTTGAATATTCCTTCCAAACCAAGACTCAGCGCAGACTTATACGAGTAAGAAAAGCATTTTTTCAACCCTTAATAATCACATATTTACAGGCATATCCATGATCTCAAAGGGGGATAATACGGAGTAAAGATGGGTTCGTATTATGGTTTTCTTGGAGGCAGTAACAACCAAATTACAATACTAAGAGTGCCTAAGAAAAATAGCAATTGAAGGGGCAGGTTGGGAAATTGAAATTGATAAATGAATCCACCAATGAGTCCGCCTACTAACAATCCACCTAAATGTCCTTCATGGGCGATGTTCTGTGGATTCTTTACATAAGTAAGTGCAATTGAAACTAAACTGAATAATATTCCAAAAACATAAGCGGGTAAATGTCCCGGTATCAAAAATATCCCTATGCGCATATCTGGGTACACGAAAAATGCAAGCATTACCAGTCCACTAACGCCACCGGAGGCACCCACTGCTTGGTAATCATGCCATTTTCTTTTGGTCCATAGTATTGCCAAAGAACTACCAATTGCGGAAAGTAAGAAAACCCCTATAGTAATGAAAGAGCCAAAAGTTTGCACTAAAACGGGACTGAAATTATAGATTGCAAATGCGTTTACGAAGAGGTGCATCCACCCAGAATGCACAAAGGCCGACGAGAGCAATCGGTGATATTCTTTGTTTTTTCGGATTTGTTTGAGGCTGAAGATACTTTTCTCGTAGGCTTCTGGATTGGCGCTTAGCAGAAGCTGTGCGGCAATTAAGATGATGATAATATTAAAGGTAAAATCCATTAGGGTTGTTGAATTATGCGTCCAGAGCCTCTTACTTGGGCTTCGTAGCGATAAAAATCTTGTTTTTTAATGAAGAGATTGCCAGAATTGTATACCGAAAGTATGGCTTGCTTTTGGGGTTTTATAAAACAATCTCTTTGGGTAAAGTGCCAAAAATAGGCATCGTGGCACTCCATATTTTGGGCATCGAGTTTGGATCCGGCTTCCACCGAAAAGGAAAAGATGGTTCCTCGTCCGCTCAATTTAAGAGTCCCTAAATTATTGCATTTGCCGCTCACTTGATTGTAATTAATCCATAAATCGTGGTCCATCACAGAGCCCATTTCAATATTCAGTGCATCGCCGTAAAGCGTGTCGAGACAGCGCCATTGTGATGCGCCTTCTATATATAAGGTATGATATTCATGCAAATTCAGAGTAATTTTGGGTCGTAAAGTCAAATCCTGTGTCCATTTCGCTTGATTTTCATTCTTGAAAATGAGGCTTCCTGCTTCAATGCGGTGGTGGATATTGGGAATTAATTTTTCGGGATACTCGAGGGTATATCCTTCGGGTTTGAGGCGGTCGGACTCTAAATACAGGTCGAATTTTTGACCAACCCGTAAAGAGGTTGCCGCAGTAACGGTCCTGAACACGGTTGTGGTAGGTCCGGCATCGCCTAGATTCCAGCGCGAGCAACTTCCCCCGAGAAGCAAAAAAAGCAACATTATAAATGCAGGGCCATGGCGTCGTTTGGAGGAAATTTCTCTGTGCATCGAGGTGCGAGGTTTTAAAAGGGAATTCATACAAAATTGGAGAAACTAATTTACATTTGTTACAAAAGCATGAAAAATAGAGGCAGTATAGCGGTTTTGATTTGGATTATAGGGGGATATTTGTCTGCAAGCGGATTGAATGCGCAACGCGATTTGGATCGGGGAGAAATGACCCCGAGGCAAGAGGCGGGCAAGTTGTTGGATAAAGGATATTGCGATGATTCCTATGCGATTTACGCAAGATTATACGGAAGGGATTCCCTTTTGTCGGATTTTATGGGCATGGCTGCAAGCAACACGTGCAGACGCAATTACGAAGAGGCCGATAGGCAGTTACGTTGGGCAATACACAAGGATTCGATGTTTTTACTGTCGTATTATAATTTAGCTAAGAACTATCTAGGACAAAGGCAGGAAGACAGTGCCTTGCATTATTTCAGGCGATATATTAATATAACCAACAGGAAAATACGTGAAACGGGTTCTGCGGAATCGGAAGATCCACGGGCTTGGTTGTATATTGGAAATATTTATCGAGTGCGCATGCACCAGCGGGGTATTACCGATAAACAGTGGATCGAAATGATGGCGGCATATGAACGGTATTTAGAAATTAAACCCAATGAACCTGCGCAGTATCAGTTGCGCATCTTTTTAGAAAAAGCTACGGCCAAAAGGCCAGATCCAGACGGAGTGTTGATTTGGGATGAGAAGTCCTAACTTTGCAGCACCATTGTGACTTTGAATAAGAATAAGATTATTAACGATCCATTACATGGATTTTTAACGGTTCCAACCGATTTATTATATGATGTGATTCAACATCCTTATTTCCAACGTTTGCGGAGAATTCGGCAATTGGGAATGAGCGATTGGGTATATCCGGGTGCTACACATACACGTTTTCACCATGCTTTAGGGGCATTGAATTTAACCCTGCAAGCTATGGATACCCTTCGTAGAAAGGGGGTAGAAATTTCTGAAAGGGAATACGAGTCAACTGCTTTGGCTATTTTACTGCACGATATTGGTCATGGGCCGTATTCGCATACTTTGGAACATACGCTTATACAGGAGGTGCACCATGAAGATATTTCTACGCGCATCATGCAGCGTTTGAATGGCATTTTCGGGGGCGCTTTGGAAATGGCTATTTCCATATTTCAGCATACCTATACGGAAAAGCCCTTTTTGAGTCAGTTGATATCGGGCCAATTAGACATGGATCGATTGGATTATTTACTTCGGGATAGCTTTTATACGGGAGTGAGTGAGGGCATTGTGGGAGGAGAACGAATTATCAGTATGTTAAACGTGGCGGATGGTAATTTGGTAGTGGAAGAAAAAGGGATTTATTCGGTAGAGAAATTCCTCATTGCGCGGCGGTTGATGTATTGGCAAGTGTATTTGCATAAAACGGTTATTGCCGCAGATGCACTATTAGTTTCAATTTTGAAGCGGGCACGGGTGCTTGCACATAAAGGTCATGGTTTGGGATCATACCATCCTTTATTGCATTTTTTAATGCATGAAATTAACGCTATTAATTTTGATGAGGAGGCTTTGGATTTATTCTTAGTTTTAGATGATATCGATATCCTTTCGAGCGTGAAACAATGGCAGTTTCATGAAGATCCCATTTTATCGACTTTATGCAAGCGGTTATTGAATCGGAAATTGCCCAAAGTGTCGATTTCAACCACTGATTTTGATGCGCGTTTGGTCGCAGAAGCTTCCGAACAGAGCATTAAGAAATTCGGTTTCAGCGAAGGCGATACTTTGCAATATTTTGTTAAAACGGGAAGATTGGAAAACCACGCCTACATAACCGAGGGAGGTGGCATACGAATTTTAAGTAAAAATGGCGAGGTTCGAGATGTTGCCGAACGTTCCGATAATTATAATTTGGCGGCTCTAAAAGAAACCGTTGTTAAATATTATTTAATTCATTGGCCGGTATGAAACACGCTCCAAGGCAATACGGTGTAGTTGCTAAAAAACATTTGGGACAGCATTTCTTGGTAGATGCTGAAGTAGCCCGAAAAACCGCAGAATTGGTGCCTGATGATTTGGATCTTGTTATTGAAGTAGGTCCGGGTACAGGGGTATTAACCGAATATTTGTATCCGCGTTTTGGCGATAAGTTATTGTGTATTGAATTGGACGCTCAATCGGTGGCGTATTTAAAGCGTGTGGATTGGGCCAAAGGATTGCACATTTTGGAGTTGGATTTTTTGCAATTAGATGTAAGGCCCTTTAAGGGTAAACGCATCGGAATCGTGGGCAACTATCCGTATAACATATCAACTCAAATCGCATTTAAAATTCTGGAGGAAGATTGGAATGTAGTTTCTTTCGTAGGGATGTTTCAGAAGGAAGTGGCGGAACGTTTTTGCGCAGCCTCTGGATCGCGGGTTTACGGGGTAACGAGTGTGTTATTGCAATCATATTATTCATGTGTATATGACTTTACGGTTGGGGAGGAAGCCTTTTTACCACCCCCTAAGGTGAAGAGTGCAGTAATGCATGCCAGACGTATTGTAGATGCGGAGGTGCCGGATTGGAAGTCATTGAAATCGGTAGTGAAATTGGCATTTTCGCAGCGTCGTAAAACCTTATCGAACGCATTGAAACCGTTTTTAACGGCGAAGCCAGAATTTATGTTACCAGAATCGTGGAAGGGTCTCAGGGCTGAAGCGTTACGTGTGGAAGATTACCACAAAATGGCGCAACAATATAAAGACGCAAGTAATTGATATATTGCAAGTAATAATTTTTTATTGCGTCAAAATGACATGAAACCCCTTGCTTTTTTTAAAAAAATGCGGTTTGTTGAGTAAATAACGTTTGTGAAATACTAAATTTGTAGCGAAAACCCTATTTGGAAAGATATGAGAATTGATACCCTTAGAATTCGTCTGAATTCAATTTTCAAGAAATCATTGGCTGTGCTGAGTTTTGTATTGGCGCCAATGTTTTTGATGGCCGCAGCCGATGTAATCGAAGCACCTAAAGAATTTAGCTTGGCTAATTTCGATTGGATTACGATTTTATCCTGGGTCTTAGCCCTGTTGATTATTTTAGTGGTAGCCCGTGCTTTCGATATCGGCGCATTAACCGAAAAAATTACAGGAAAAACCGTTGTAAGCTGGAACAATATCAATGCGTGGATCGGAATCATTTTCTTGATTGCGGGTTTGGCTGCAGTTTGGTATGAGTTGGAAGTTCACGGTCCTTTATTGATGCTTGGAAACTCAGCTTCTGTGCACGGCGAAACCTACGATTCCATGTTCTATTGGACTTTTGGATTTACGTTTTTTGTATTCGTTGTAACAGAGTTTTTGTTGTTCTACTTTATGTTCCGTTACCGTTACGATAAGAACCGCAAAGCCTTGTACTACTTCCATAACAATAAACTTGAAATTATTTGGACGATTGTACCTTCCATTGTTTTAACCTTTTTGGTATTACGTGGATTTACAACATGGTCTAAGATAACCACGGAAATTCCAAAAGAAAGTCAAGAGATTGAGGTTTTCGCGTATCAATTTGGATGGAAAGCACGTTATGCGGGTGACGACGGTTCTTTAGGAAATCAAAACGTCAATTTCATTTCTGGAACAAATCCATTAGGAGTAGCAGAGGAAGGTCAGGTAAAAGAATTGATAGTTGAACTTGAAACGGAAATTGCAAAATTGGAAGCCTTTCAAGCTAGTGCTAAAGATTCTATTTTAGCATGGAAGGGTCGTCATGATCGTTTTGTAGCTACAGGATTGAACCGCACATACCCAGATGATTATAAGACTTTAAAAACTAAATATACCGATGGGATTAGCGGGGCATACGAACGCACTTTAGAAAAAGACATCAAAAGAAAACGTACGGCCTTGAATCGCATTGCCGAATACCAAAAGGATAAAGATTTCTTCGATGGTACTGCAAACGATGATAAGGTAACTACCGAAATTGTTTTAGTTAAAAACAAACCTTATATATTCAAATTCCGAGCCCGTGATGTAATTCACTCGGCGTATATGCCTGATTTCAGAGTTCAGATGAACTGCGTTCCAGGAATGCCCACGCAATTTGCGTTCACACCAAGTATGACTACGCAACAAGCGCGTGAGGTGAAGAACAAGCCTGAATACGATTATTATTTGTATTGCAACAAGATTTGTGGTGCTGCGCATTACAATATGAAAATTAAAGTAACAGTTGTTGAGAATGAGGCGGAGTATAATACTTGGTTGGCATCTCAAGCGCCCTTAGTAGCCCCTAAAATTGCAGAAGAAATCAAAACTGAGGCACCTGCAGAAAATAAAACCGAAACCGCAACGGATAATACAGTTGCATTAAATTAATAAATTCCGAAAAAAATAGAGATATGAGTACAGCCGCTTTACACGCAGATTCACATCACGATCACCACGATCACAAGGAAAGCTTTATTAGCAAGTATGTGTTCTCGATGGATCACAAAATGATTTCTAAGCAATTCCTTATCACAGGAATTGTTATGGGGCTCGTGGGATTAATAATGTCCTTAATTTTCAGATTGCAATTGGCATGGCCCGATGAGCAATTTGGTTTTATGGAAATGCTATTAGGCAAATGGGCAGTGGACGGTAAATTAGACCCTAATTTTTATATGGGTTTGGTTACGATTCACGGTACCATCATGGTATTTTATGTATTAACAGCTGGATTGAGTGGTACATTCAGTAACCTGCTCATTCCTTTGCAAGTAGGTGCGAGAGATATGGCTTCTCCATTTATGAATATGTTGAGCTATTGGTTCTTCTTGGCCAGCTCGATAACCTTATTGAGCAGTGTATTTATTGAAACTGGACCAGCTTCTGGTGGTTGGACTGTTTACCCTCCTTTAAGTGCCTTAGAAAAAGCCATGCCAGGTTCTGGTTTGGGTATGACACTGTGGTTGAGTGCAATTGCTTTGTTCATTGTGAGTTCTCTATTAGGCGGTATTAACTACATCTCTACCGTATTGAATATGCGTACAAAAGGAATGAGCATGAATCGCATGCCATTGACAATTTGGGCGTTCTTTTTCACTGCGATCTTAGGTTTGTTGTCATTCCCAGTTTTATTGGGAGCAGCCTTGTTCCTGATTTTTGACCGTTCATTTGGAACGAGTTTCTATTTATCCGATATTTACTTAGAGGGTGTAGGTGCATTAGAAAACATTGGAGGAAGTCCTGTATTGTACCAGCACTTATTCTGGTTCTTAGGTCACCCCGAAGTGTATATCATTTTGATGCCTGCATTGGGTATTACTTCTGAGGTTATTTCAACGAATGCACGTAAGCCTATCTTCGGATATACTGCGATGATCATTTCCTTAATGGGAATTTCGTTCTTGTCGTTTATCGTTTGGGGTCACCACATGTTTATCACAGGTATGAATCCGTTCTTGGGATCGGTATTTATGATTCTTACCTTGATAATTGCTGTACCGTCGGCGGTTAAGGCCTTTAACTATTTGACTACATTATGGAAAGGTAATTTGCGTTTTACTCCTGCTATGTTGTTCTCAATAGGATTGGTGTCTTTCTTTATCTCTGGTGGTTTAACAGGTATTTACTTGGGTAATGCTGCTTTGGATATTCAATTGCACGATTCCTATTTTGTGGTAGCGCATTTCCACTTGGTAATGGGTTCAGCGGCTATTTTCGGAATGTTTGCAGGTATCTACCATTGGTTCCCTAAAATGTACGGTCGTATGATGAATAATACATTGGGCTACTTCCATTTCTGGATTACCTTCGTTTCGGCGTATTTGGTATTCTTCCCAATGCATTTTATGGGATTAGCAGGTGTTCCACGTCGTTACTATCAATTTACATTGGTCGAAGACTTTAACGTTTGGATGGACGTGAACAAATTGATTACGATTTCGGCAATTATAGGCGGAGCAGCGCAAATATTGTTCCTTTATAATTTCTTCTACAGCATTTTTAAAGGTAAGAAATCAACGGCAAATCCATGGCAAGCAAATAGCTTAGAATGGAGCACTCCTGTGGAACGTATTCACGGTAACTGGCCTGGTGAAATTCCAATGGTATACCGCGGGCCTTATGAATATTCTCGTCCTGATCGTGAGGAAGATTTCTTCCCACAATATGTTCCTGATGAGTCAGCACCCGAAGTATTGCACACGGAAGAACATAAAGTAGCTCCTGAAGAGAAATCTCCAGAAGAAGTTGAGAGCAGTGTTTTCTTTGCGGCTATCAAGCGTGTTTTCGGATTGAGCTAAAATGACAAATAGCACCGTGTTAAACGGTATTCAAAAAATATACAGACGGATTGGTATTTATACCAGTTCGTCTGTTTTTTTATTATTCCTTTTGGGAAGTCTGGTTAGAGCTACCGGTAGTGGAATGGGATGTCCTGATTGGCCGAAATGTTTTGGACAATGGGCACCACCCATGAATGCGGCAGATTTACCCGATAACTATGAGGAAATCTTCCTAAAGAAGCGAGTAGCTAAACTTACGCGTTTTACGGCTACGCTTGATAAGTTAGGCATGGGCGAGCCCGCAGATGCCATCAGGAAGGATCCTAAGATGTATGAACCTGAAGTATTTCATCCCGTTAAAGCGTGGATAGAATACATTAATCGTTTGTTTGGTGTCTTAAGTGGTTTGTTTGCTGTGACAATGGGATTTATGATTTTTTGGTGGCCTAAGTACTTTAAAAAGGAGCGTTGGTGGTATTTATTGGGGTTTGTATTTTTAATTTTAAATGCTTGGTTGGGTAGTTTAGTGGTAACAACGAATTTGCTTCCTGGAATCGTTTCCTTGCATTTTTTTCTGGCGTTTGTGTGTTTGTTTGCTTTTATTAAATCCACCCAAATTACCGCACCGATTTTGCCTGAATTTAAAAGCGTAAAACGCGATTTTGCTTGGCTTTGGATTGCGGTACTGATTATTGTAGTTTTAGGGACCTGGTCGCGCGAACAAGTGGATTATCTCAAACAATTTGGGTCAATATCCATGCAAGATGGCGATCGTGGTTCCATATTGAATGTAGTTGCCATGGATATATGGTTTGCTTTACATAGATATGTTCCACTGATTTTGCTGGGATTTATTGGGTATAGATGGTGGCAACATAAGGCTATAATTCATTTGATGAAACCCTATAGAGGTGTATTTTTTTTGGTTTTGATTCAAATATTATTGGGAGTAATCCATATCCGTTTAGTGGTACCTGAGTGGGCTCAAGTAATGCATGTATTGGCCGGAAGTGCCTTGTTAAGTTATACGTTTCTCTTATTTTTATCGGCTAAAAAATTATCATGAAATCAACGTTTAAGAGTTATTTAGAATTAATAAAGTTTCGGCTTACGAGTACGGTAGTGGCCACCTCCTCTTTTGGTTTTTTAATAGCCTTAAAATCGGTAAAAGGAACGCATTGGTTGGATGATTTTAATTGGTTGTTGTTTTTAGGCGTGTTGTTAGGAGGTATGTTTATCGTTTTTGCTGCCAATGGTATGAATCAGATAATTGAGCAGGAAAATGATTCTAAGATGTCTCGTACGCAAAACCGACCTATCGTTGAGGGGCGAATTTCGATAAGAGATGCACGGGTTTTTTGTTGGATAACCGGTTTTTTAGGGATTTTTACCTTAATAGCGGTAGGCGCTTCGTTTCTCTCGGTTTTATTAGGTGCATTATCATTAGTGGTTTATGTGTTTATTTACACGCCTATGAAGCAAGTGAGTCCTATGGCGGTAATGGTCGGAGCTATTCCGGGTGCATTGCCCCCATGGATTGGATACGCTGCTTTGGTTCCAAGAGTGGATGAATTGGGATTGATTTTATTTTTAGTTCAATTCTTTTGGCAGTTTCCACATTTTTGGGCAATCGCTTGGATCTTACACGATGATTATCAAAAAGCGGGTTATTGGTTATTGCCAACCCGTTCCGGCAGAGATAAAAAAAGCGCCTATCAGGTTTTGATTTATACGGTAATTCTGATTTTGGTGAGTATGATGCCTTTACTTTATGGAATTGCAAGTATTAAGGCTATTTCGGTAATTCTGCCTTTGGGATTGTTCTTTTTGTTTAAGGCTTATCGATTATTTTTAACTTTAGAAGTTTCTGAGGCCAAGAAGTTACTTTATGCCTCGTTTTTATATACTCCTGTAGTATTTTTGTGTTATATTCTTTTTTAACGTTTTATGCCTAAATCAAAAGTAAAAGATCGAGTTCCTGCGGTGCCCCCGGCCCGCCTTAATATGTGGCTGTTTATGGTGGCCAGTTCGATGTTATTTGCAGCAACGGTGAGCGCGTTTATTGTGCACCGTCCGGATGCAGAAAGTCGTGGCGCATGGACGGCCTTCGACTTGCCTATTTCGTTTTTATATTCGACGATTATCGTGGTTTTAAGTTCGATAACCATCTATATGGCTCAAAAAAGTGCAAAAACGGATGAGTTGGCCGCAAATAAAAATTTTTTGTTATTGACCACCGTTTTGGGTATGGCTTTTTGTACGTCTCAATATTTCGGTTGGCAACAAATGGTGCGTTTAGATTTAACCTTCGTTAATGCAAGACCTGAGGATATTAGCGCCTCGTATGTATGGGTTATTACGGTTTTGCATTTCGTTCATATTTTAGGTGGAATCGGGCTTTTAATTGCCACATGGATTCAAGCAATTCGATTAAATGTGCATAAAAAGAGCATGGGATTAATGACTTTAACACATACCTATTGGCATTTTGTTGGAGTTTTGTGGATTTTCTTGTATTTATTCCTTTATTTCGCAGAGTAGTAATTATACCCCTAATGGCAAATCAACAAGCAGCAGCATTCGAGAAGCAACCTATGTGGTCAGGAGGTCGTTCTCCTTTCAACGTTAGTTATGGTAAATTGATGATGTGGATCTTCCTTTTATCGGATGCATTCACTTTCTCTTCCTTATTGGTTCAATACGGCGCTCAGCGTTTTAGTAATGCAGAATCTGCCATCACTACAAAATGGCCAGATCCTGCTTCTATTTTTAACCACTTTCCATTCATGCACGGGTTTCATTTACCCTTGTTGTTTGTGAGTGTTATGACGTTTATTTTGATTGCAAGTTCCGTAACCATGGTTCTTGCGGTTGAAGCGGGCCATCGTAAATCTAAAAAGGAAGTACAAAAGTATATGCTTTACACCATCGTGGGTGGTGCTGCATTCTTGGGCTGTCAAGCATGGGAATGGGCTACCTTTATTCACGAAGGAGCGCGTTTGGATTCTAATATGTTTGGAATTACTGAGCAAGGATATAAGCATTTGGCTAGTGTGAGTTTCGGCGATCATTTCGAATGGGAAGCAGGCGATCGTACTTGGGGTCCTGTGCCCTTTGCGGCGTTGTTTTTCATCGTAACTGGATTCCATGGATTCCACGTATTTTCTGGTGTGGTCATCAATGTGGTGGTTTACATCATGACGATCCGCGGTGTTTTTGATCGCAGAGGTCATTATGAAATGATCGAGAAAGCAGGATTGTACTGGCACTTTGTTGATTTGGTTTGGGTATTTGTATTTACCTTCTTCTATTTAATCTAACCTAACTGTTAATATTACAACTATGGAATTTCATTCTAAACCCGGCGAATACGATCCGATTAACTATATTCCACATACGGAAAGCCATGGCACATCGGAACTTTGGAAAACATTTTGGTTACTTTTAGGCATCACCATTTTGGATTTCGTGATCTATTTTGTTATGGGTCCTTCAGGATTAAGAAACTTTATCTTTATCTTTTTCGGATTGGTTAAAGCTTATTATATCGTAGGTGCATTTATGCACATGAAATACGAACGAATCAATCTTGCGCTTATGATATTGGTTCCAACTATTTTTATCATCGGTTTGATTATGGGTATGCTTTACGAAGGTAACGCGCTCGGACTTATCAAATAAAAATGGCTGCAAACAAAGGATATTTCAAAAGGGCTGCATTAGCGGCCCTTATTATTTTGCCGAGTTTGGGTATTTTCTTTTGGGCTAAAGCCAAATGGGTACATCAAGAATTGCCAATCTTGGGAGAACGATATTATTCTGCCGAAACAAAGGATACTATATACCATACGGTGGGTGATTTTATCTTGTATAATCAACATGGTAAAAAAATTACGTGGGCCGATTTCGACAGCAGCATTTTAATTGCAAATATCTTTTTCGCAAGCTGTCCAGAGGTTTGTCCTGAAATGAATAAACAAGTTCAAGTTATTGCCGAAGAATATGTGAATGAACCTTCGGTTAAGTTTCTAACGGTGACCATTGATCCGGAAACGGATTCTGTACCGGTAATTAAAAATTATTCAGATTATTACAAAGCTGATTTATACAAACGAACTTTTGCCACGGGTAGTAAGGCGGAAATTTATGATTGGGCCATTAACGATCTGTTATTAGCAACAGAGCAAAGAGGAGCGGACTTTATTCACGACGATCGCATTGTAATTATTGATAAATCGCATCGAATTCGTGCAATTTTGCCCACACGGGCGCCTACAATGCGTGAAAAAATAGAACTCATTAGACGCATTAAAGACGATATTGAAAATTTAAAATATGAATACCGCAGACAAGAAACCTTGGATAAGTGATAAAGCCTTTTTTTGGCTTGTTTTAGCCCTGTCTTTGACCGTTCCGGCTTTAGTAACACTATTGCGTTATTTGCCGGACACTATGCGTCCTACGGCTGAATTTGCACGAAACTTGCCGAAATTAAATGCCTTTATCAATTCGGCAGTATCCATTTGCTTGGTATTGGGCATTTATTTTATTAAAAATCGTAAAGACAAGGCAACACACCAAAAATTCATGTTAAGTGCTTTTGTGCTTTCAACGTTATTTTTGTTAAGTTATGTAACCTATCATTATACGGTACCGCATGTTCCTTTTTGCAAAGAGGGATGGATAAAAACGGTATATTTGATTATACTTTTTACCCATATAGTACTTGCCGCATTGATTATGCCGATGATTCTTTACACCCTGTATTTTGCGAGTGTAGGGAAATTCGATCGTCATAAAAAGCTGGCACGATATACATTTCCACTGTGGTTATATGTATCGGTAACTGGCGTAGTTGTATATTTGTTATTAGCACCTTGTTTGAGTTAGAATTATGAAAAAGCAATTAATCCTATTTACCACCACATTCTTGTTAGTAGGCCTTTCTTGGTCTCAATGTCCGATGTGTAAAACCGCTCTAACCAGTGGACGAAAAACGGGCAAGCATCGTTATGAGCGCCAGGTTGGCGATGGCATCAATAAAGGAATTTTGTTTTTGATGTCAGTTCCCTATGTACTAGTTGCGGGTGCTGGGTTTGCAATTTATAAATCGAACCTAAAAAAGAAAAAGTAAACCATGGCAGATCATTCCCGTGCGGGGATTGTACCTTTCTTTCGTGCGCGTTGTCCGCGTTGTGGAAAAGGGAATGTGTTCCGTAATAAAATATTGTCTTTTCGAAAGTTTTCGGATACCTTAGATGCATGTCCGAGCTGTCAATTAAAGTACGAGCCTGAAACTGGTTTTTTTGTGGGATCTATGTATTGGACCTACGCTTTGCTGGTAGGATTGACGGTAATATCGTCTATTGTACTATATCAAGTGGGGTTGTTTGAAGAAGCGGTTTATATCATACCGGTTTTAATTGTATTTTTATTGCCTTGGGTATTTCGTTATGGTCGTTTGCTTATGTTGTATGTGGTTTATCCCGTAATGTACAAGGAAAAGTTTTTCGGTTTTACAGACGAAAGTGACTCCTGATAATATATAAAACCCCTCAGGTTCTGGTAGATTTTTAGAGAATTAATCTTGCTTTAGGAGTAATAAATACAACTTTGTTGTATAATTTGAGGATATTAGCTGCATCTTCCTTGAACGGGTATGGGTAAAATCTGGTTTCTATTGGGTTTATTCCGTGCACTTTAGGATTGTTAATCTAGGGTATTTCCTGGAAATTTATATATAGGTTGAACGCTTAAATATTTATCCACCCAAAAAAAAGGTCCGATGTAATAAAACATCGAACCCTATACTCGATCAAATTTTAATCAATAGAACTTAAAACGGTCGATTATTCTTTAACTGGCGCTTCTACTTGTACCTCTAATACTTCTTCTCCGGCCTTCGTTTTATTGAGGATTTTTGATTCAATATCGGCTAACAATTCCGGATTGTCTTCTAATAGATTCTTAACGGTATCTCGACCTTGACCCAGTTTGGTTCCGTCGTAACTGAACCAACTTCCACTTTTCTGAACAATATTGGCGTCTACGGCAATGTCTAATACTTCACCTACGCGGGAAATACCTTTACCGTACATAATGTCAAATTCGACTACTCGGAAAGGAGGCGCTACTTTATTTTTAGCTACCTTTACTTTAGTTCTGTTACCAATAACTTCGTCGCCATCTTTAATTTGGGCATTACGTCGAATATCTAATCGAATAGAAGCGTAGAATTTCAATGCATTACCTCCCGTAGTGGTTTCTGGATTGCCGAACATAACCCCAATTTTCTCGCGCAATTGGTTGATGAATATGGCAATACATCCTGTTTTGTTAATGGTACCGGTAAGTTTTCTCAACGCTTGGCTCATTAATCGCGCATGTAAACCTACTTTAGAATCTCCCATATCGCCTTCTAATTCAGCGCGAGGTACAAGTGCTGCAACAGAGTCAATAACCAATACATCGATGGCACCGGAGCGCACCAAATTATCGGCAATTTCTAGTGCTTGCTCACCGTCATCGGGCTGTGAGATTAGCAGGCTAGAGGTATCGATACCTAATTTTTGGGCATAAAATTTATCAAAAGCGTGTTCGGCATCTATGAATGCGCAAATGCCGCCTTTCTTTTGGGCTTCTGCAATGGTGTGCAATGCAATGGTTGTTTTACCTGAACTTTCTGGGCCGTAAATTTCAATAATACGACCTCTAGGAAACCCACCTACGCCTAATGCCAAATCTAAGCCGAAGGAGCCCGTAGAAATAACATCTACGTTTACCTTGTGTTTGTCGTCCATTTTCATGACAATCCCTTTACCATAAGACTTTTCGAGTCTTTCAATGGTTTGTTGTAGGGCTTTGAGTTTTTCTTTTTGCTCGCTCATAGTTGTAAAAATCAATAATATTTAACGTTTTATTTTGTTTCTTGTTTTTTCCTTCTTGGGATATTGAAAATATCTTTGACAAAATTATGGTAAAAAAATTATCAAATCAAACAGAAAGAAAAGATGGTGAAATTAGAGGGAATGATTTGCACCATAAGTTGTTAACCCACGGAAAACGGGCGCTTACAGAAATTGAGCTCAGTGCATTGGTATTGAATAGACGCGAAAATCGCCAATTTCCCACGGAAAAAGCAGCAAAAATTTTCGATTATTGCCAAAATCAGCTGCATGAATTTTCAAATTTATCGGTTGAGGATATGATGGCGCTCGACGAAATGGATGAAGAAACGTGCGTGCGCTTACTTGCAGTATGGGAATTATCGAACCGGAGATGGACCTGGGTGGATCAATTTCCCACGATACAGAACAGTACCGATGCCTACAGGATGTTTGCCGCTAAGTTGGCCCAACTTACTCACGAAGAATTTCATGTGGCCTATCTAAATCGGGCAAACCGGGTGATTAGTCAGCAGTGTATCAGTATTGGTGGGATCAATGCAACCATTGTGGATATGCGGATTATTTTTCAGAAGGCCATCCTATTGAAAGCAAGTACTATGATTGTGGCACACAATCATCCCTCGGGAAATTTAAAGCCCTCGGCGGAGGACAAGGAGTTAACCAAGAAATTGCAGCAAGCTTGCAAGTATTTCGACATTCAATTTTTAGATCATTTGATATTGTCGGGTTCGCGCTACATCAGTTTTGCGGATGAGGGTTTGCTTATTGAGGAAGAGGGTAAGGGAGTTAAGGGATCTAAGGCTTTCTAAGGCGTATTTGTTTTTGGGATTTTCGATGAGAAAAGAGGGTTTGGAGTTTTTTGGTAGTGGCCTTCATGGCACTTGATCGTTTAGGTTTTGGCATATCCGTGGAGAAAAGTTGGAGATGGCGCTATGTTTAGGAATGGCTAGGAAGGAATGGAAATTTATGAATTTACCTAAAAGGGCAAATTCTTTAGGGGATTGTGCGTTGTTTGGGGTTGCGTTTTGATGCGATAAAATGGGTTTAATGGTAGTTGGGTTAGTGGCTTGGGAAGTAGGGCGATATTTTAGATGTAATTCCAACAAAAAATCGGGGGATTCCGTTAAATTTGTAGTATCGTATGAATAATTTTAACGCCCGTTATTTTAAACCTTTTGAAGAGCGCCATAATGGCCCATCCCACGAGGAACAAAAGGCCATGTTACAGGTTATTGGAGTGAATAGCCTCGATGAATTGATCGACCAAACGGTGCCGCCAAACATTCGAAAGCAACAGGGTTTGCAAACGGGTGAGCCAATGAGCGAATCGCAATTTCTTGCAAAGCTCAAGGCAACCGCTTCCCAAAATAAAATTTTTAAACAATACATCGGTATGGGGTATTATAATACCATCACCCCGAATGTGATTTTGAGAAATATCATGGAAAATCCAGGGTGGTATACCCAATATACCCCTTACCAGTCAGAAATTGCTCAAGGTCGTTTAGAAGCTTTGTTGAATTTTCAGACCATGGTTTTGGACTTAACCGGAATGGAAATAGCCAATGCAAGTTTGCTAGATGAAGGCACTGCAGCTGCTGAAGCCATGGGTATGTTTAAAGGATTGCTTCCAAGAAAAAGTACTGCAACGAAATTTTTTGTAGATCAAGAAGTCTTCCCACAAACCTTAGATGTTTTGTATACCCGTGCAGAACCTATTGGGGTGGAGATCGTAGTGGGTGATTACAAAACTTTCCAGCCCAATGCCGAATTCTTTGGTGCATTTGTGCAATACCCCAATGACAAAGGTGAAATTTGCGATTATCGCGAATTCGTGAAAATATGCCAAGCGGCTGAGGTTAAGACTTGTTTTGCGTCTGATCTTATGGCCTTGACCTTATTAACCCCTCCGGGTGAATTTGGCGCGGATTGTGTGATTGGAAATACCCAACGTTTTGGCGTTCCATTGGGTTTTGGAGGTCCGCATGCGGCCTTCTTCGCTACTAAAGACGAATACAAACGACAAGTACCCGGAAGAATCATTGGTGTTTCTTTAGACCGTCGCGAGCAACGTGCTTTACGCATGGCTCTGCAAACTCGTGAGCAACATATTAAACGCCAAAATGCAACAAGTAACATTTGCACCGCACAGGTACTTTTAAGTATTATGGCAAGTATGTATGCTGTTTACCACGGTCCTGATGGATTGAAGCGCATTGCAGGTCGCATTCACGGACAAACTCGTGCGTTGAAGAACAGTTTGCAACAATTGGGTTATGCAGTCAAAAGCGAGCAGTTTTTCGATACCCTTTACATAGGCGGAATTACAGATATTGCAGCTTTAAGGGCCATCGCTGAGCAAGCACAACTGAATTTCCGATACTTCGAAAACGGTCATGTAGGAATTTCTTTACATGAAGCAACGACCGAAACGGAAATCAATGAAATTATTAACGTATTTGCTCACGCTGTAAAAAAGGGAGAAATAGCGGCCGAACTAGAGTCGGATTTTCAACTTTCTTGGGATGCCTGGGCACAACGTAGTTCTAACTTCATGACCCATCCGGTATTCAATTCATACCATATCGAGCATGAAATGTTGCGCTATATCAAGCGTTTGGAAGCTAAAGATTTGAGTTTGTGTCATAGCATGATTCCTTTAGGATCTTGCACCATGAAGTTGAATGCCACTACGGAAATGATTCCGGTAACTTGGCCAGAATTCAATTCATTGCATCCATTTGCTCCAATAAACCAAGCAGCCGGGTATATGGAAATCATTGAAGAATTGGATCGCGACTTAAGTGAAATCACGGGCTTTGCTAAAATGAGTATGCAACCCAATTCTGGTGCTCAAGGCGAGTATGCGGGACTTATGGTAATTCGCGAATACTTCAAAGACCGCGGTGAAAGTCACCGTAACGTGGCCTTGATTCCTTCTAGTGCGCATGGTACCAATCCAGCGAGTGCGGTTATGGCTGGTATGGAAGTAGTAGTTACCGGTTGCGACGAACGCGGAAATATCGACGTTGCCGATTTAAAAGCAAAGGCAGAGCAGTACAAAGACCGTTTGGCGGTATTGATGGTGACCTACCCAAGTACGCATGGGGTATTTGAGAGTGCCATTAAGGAAATTACTCAAATCATTCACGATTTCGGTGGACAGGTTTATATGGACGGTGCAAATATGAATGCCCAGGTTGGATTAACTAGCCCAGGTTTGATTGGTGCTGACGTATGTCACTTGAATCTGCATAAAACATTCTGTATCCCTCATGGCGGAGGCGGTCCGGGTATGGGTCCTATCGGTGTAGCCGCACATTTGGCGCCTTATTTACCGAATCACGTAGTGAGTGCTACTTCTGGTGATCTTGGAATGAGTGCGGTAAGTGCAGCGCCATGGGGTTCGGCGAGTATCTTATTAATATCGTATGCATATATCAAAATGATGGGCGGCGAAGGCCTCACGAACGCTACGAAAGTAGCCATTTTGAATGCCAATTATATGAAAGCGCGTTTGGAAAAGGAATATCCCGTGTTGTATACTGGAGAAAATGGACGTGCAGCGCATGAAATGATTTTAGATACCCGTGGATTCAAAACCAGCGCCCACGTAGAAGCTGAAGATATTGCCAAACGTTTGATGGATTATGGTTTCCATGCTCCAACCTTGAGTTTCCCTGTAGCGGGTACGCTGATGTTAGAACCAACAGAAAGCGAGAGCAAAGAAGAGTTAGACCGATATTGCGATGCACTTTTATCTATTCGGGAGGAAATCCGTGAGATCGAGGAAGGTATTTACGATGCAGAAAGCAATGTATTGAAGAATGCCCCTCATACCATGGAAGAAGTTGCTAGCGATTCTTGGTCTTTTGCCTATTCTCGAGAAAAAGCAGCCTATCCAATTGCTAATTTGAGGATATCGAAGTTTTGGCCAACGGTTTCACGTGTAAATAATACGTATGGAGATCGCAATTTGGTATGTTCTTGCTTGCCCATAGAGGCGTATCAGAATTAATTTAGGAATAAGCACATAAAAAGGGCGCTCCATGGATTATGGGGCGCCTTTTTTGTGTTGTTTATGTTATTTTTTGAATTATACCTTCCAAGTAACATTTTGAAAGTATTTAGATAACTTCTGTTTTTGATTTTGGCGGATTTTTGAGTCTATTGACCATATTTAAAAATGCATTTTGCGCTTTTTCAGGATTTGAATCATAGATGTTGCACAAAAATTCATCGGGATGTAGAATCTCAAGCCCATATTCACTTTCAATAGATTTAGGAAAGTCTTTTAGATTGTAAGTTACGATAAAATCTGCCTTTGAACGTATTGCTGCTATTACTACATGGCGGTCATCTGGATCAGGTAGCTTGATATTATAAATAAGGTGACGTAAAGTTTTCTACATTTGAGTCGGGAAAGGCAGAATTCATTGCTTCAATTGCTTTTTGTAATTGTGCTTTGCTTAAATCTGGTCGATTCAATAATAGATTTCGTGACCATTCATATTGAATTTCGTCCGACCATTTTGGTTTAAATTACCCTTTATCTGCAAAAGAAAGTAGTAAGTCCCTTAATGGCGCTGGGTACAGCACACAAGCATCTAGAATAGCGACTGAATTTAAGTCATAAATCATTCGTAACCAAGATTCAATTCTTGCGCTTGAGTTGATAGGAAATTTAACTTTTCTTCTCTGTTTTTTTGAAGTATTTTATCGTATTTGATTAAATCTTTAATGTAGATTCTTCGGTGGCTACCCACTTTTTTAAAAGGAATAGTATTGCTTTCCAAAAGTTTAACCAGATGAGGCCTGGATACATTGAGTAAATCTGCAGCTTGCTGGGTGCTCAACTCAGAATCTGTGGGAATTATAGATATAGACTTCCCTTCTGACATGTTTGATAAGATTGTTATTAATAGGGAAAGCGCTTTTTTAGGAATAATAATAAATTCATCAGTTTCTTCGATTCTAATAGTAACACTTGAAGTTGAAACATTGCGCAGTTTTTCAGATATCCCTTTGAGTTTTGAGATCGATCTGAGAGAAATTTTTTGATCGTCTCCAGAAGTGCTATTCAAAATGGTTTCCATATCCGTTTTTTCCTATATCAAATACAAACAAACGAAATAAACGAAACAAGTGAATTGGGTATATATGTCCCAAATCAATCTAAATTTAGCTTAAACTCTATTCTGTAGCTGCGATTTAATTGATCGATATTTTCAGGGGTTTCAATATGCACATGGATATATGCGTACGCTTGCAGCAATTCCAATCCGATTTCGGGCCATTCAATGAACCAAATGTCTGATTCAAGGGCTTCATGTAGACCCATGTCAAACAATTCCTGGGCGCTGTTGATTCTGTACCAATCGCTATGTTGTACCTTGCCGAAATTGCTCTGATAATCGTGCACGATGCCGAAGGTGGGTGACTGAACTTGCGATTCAATCCCCATGGCTCGGGAGAGTTGTTTTATGAGGTGGGTTTTACCCGCTCCAACTTCCCCCGAAAAAAGTAAAATACGCGTGCCTGATTGCAGGTACTCATTTAACTGGGTGAGCAGTGTGTTGAGGTCGTTTAAACCGAGGTTACGCTGCCAAGTGTCCATTATTATTGTTTGTTTTATCGCTAAAGTTGATTGATTGCCAATATCTACTATCGATACAGTAGCTAATTAGCTACCGCGTTTGGGAGATAAAACAATTATTGGACATAACATTTCTTCCATACTGATTCCCCCGTGTTGAAAGGTATGCTTATAGTATTTTGCGTAATAATTGTAATTGTTCGGGTATGCAAAAAAGTCGTTTTCTTTAGCGAAAATGAAGGAACTGCTGAGGTGTTGCAAGGGCAATTTGATTTCATGCGGCTTTTTCACTTCGTAAACTTCTTTTGGATTGTATGTCAAGCTTTTGCCTTGTTTATAGCGTAAATTGGTATTTACATTTTTATCACCCACTACTTTAATGGGGTCTTTCACGCGAACGCTGCCATGGTCGGTAGTAATGACGATTTTACAAGGTTTTTCGGCGATGCGTTGAATGGCTTCCCAAAGCGGAGAATGTTTGAACCAGGTGGCGGTAACATTGCGGTAGGCGGCTTCGTCATCGGCTAATTCGCGCACAATATTCACATCGGTACGGGCATGGGAAAAGGCATCGACAAAATTGTAAACAATTACGTTCAATTGATTCTGTCGCATATTGTTTACATTGTCTACCAATGCTTTCGCATGATCTAAACGGGTTATTTTATGATAGCTGAATTTGATATCGCGGCGAAGGCGTTTCAATTGTTCTTCTAAGAATTCCTTCTCGTATTGGTTTTTTGCCCCTTCATCTTCGTCGTTAGACCATTTATCTGGGAAGGTTTTTTCAATGTCTAAAGGCATCATGCCGCTGAAAATGGCATTTCTGGCATATTGGGTAGTTGTGGGCAAAATACTCATGTACAAGTCCTCAGAATCCGTTCTGAGCACGGTATTGAGGGTTTCAGAGATGGCCCTCCACTGGTCGAAGCGCAAATTATCAAGCAGAATCATGTAAACAGGCTCATCCGAATCGAGTAGGGGATTTACAGATGTTCGGAAGAGGTTATGACTTAAGAGTGCACCGGCTTTGTCGTTTTGCGTAAAAGGCAAATAATTTTGGGATACAAATTTGCAAAAAGCGCGGTTGGCATCGGCTTTTTGAGTTTCGAGCACTTCTTTCATGCCATCCTCGGATGTTTCATCGAGTTGCATTTCCCAATAAACCAATTTCTTATACACATCCACCCATTCCTGAAAGCTTAATTTATCAGAAACACTCATCCCAATTTGCATGAATTCGCGCTGATAGCCTTGGGTCGTTTTTTGATTGATGAAACGTTGTTCGTCGAGATTCTTCTTAAGGGATAGAAGAATTTGATTGGGATTTACGGGTTTGATGAGGTAATCGGCAATTTTTGAACCGATGGCTTCTTCCATAATATGTTCTTCCTCGTTTTTGGTAATCATTATAACGGGAAGGTTGGGTTTGATTTGTTTGATTTCGGCCAGCGCATCGATACCCGAAATACCGGGCATATTTTCATCGAGGAATACCAAATCTACATCGGTAACTTTAACGGTGTCTATGGCATCGCGACCGTTATTCACGGTGGTAACGCGATACCCTTTTCCCTCGAGAAAAAGAATATGGGGTTTTAGCAGGTCGATTTCATCGTCGGCCCAGAGTAAATGTGCTTGCATAGTTAAGTAACGTAAAAACGTGTGCAAAATTCGTTCCTTTTTTGCGCTTACCGCAATAAAACGGAGCGATGTGATGAAATATCCCACAAAAAGCGTGAATTTGGAATTGGGAGGGAAAGGAAAACGGATAAAATGCGCATTTTTGCAGGGTGAGTTCCCACCACATAATTCGCGACAATCAGGAGGCGGCGCTATTAATTGCCGACGGCGAGGCGTGTTCGGTAGCGTTGATGGAAGAACTTTTAGAATGGAGTCCGTTCGTGCTCGTTTTAGACGGCGCCTTGGCGCGGGTATTAGAATGGAACATCCGCGTAGATGTGTGGTTGGGCGATTTTGATTCGGGGGAAGCCTTAACGGAACGGGCGCAGGCCTTGGGTATTGAGAGGGTGCACACGCCGGATCAGGACTTTACGGACTTACAGAAAGGGTTCGAATATTTGATCGGTCGCGGCTTTCATTCGGTTCATGTATTATGGGCAGGAGGGAAGCGGATGGATCATTATTTTAATAATATTTTCACGGCAGCGGCGTGGTCGGAACGCTTAAATATTGCGTTTATTGACGATTATTCGCGGGCTTTTTTTATTCCTAGAACATTTAAAAAATGGGTTCCCAAGGATACGAATATATCCTTATTGCCTTGTGGTCGGTG